>DOMR01000042.1:872-2202 GCA_003509845.1 Chitinophagaceae bacterium
GGATGGAAATAAAATGCGTTTTGGCGGCACTATGGAAATTACGACCACCAAGGCTGCGCCGCAAATGAATAGAGTGGTAGGTGTTTTAAAAGCAGTAAAACAATTTTTTCCTGAATTTGATATACCCACACCTAGTTGGGATAAAGTATGGTATGGATACCGCCCTTGTTCTGCGGATGGCTTACCTTATTTAGGACGTTCAAAGAAAATAAATAATTTAGTGATTGCAACAGGTCATTCCATGATCGGATTAAGTTTGGGTGCAGGTACCGGAAAATTAGTTGCTGAAATCATTGAAGAAAAACCTACAAGTATTGATATTAGTTTTTATCATCCAGAAAGATTCAATAACTAATGAAATACAATGCTACTTCCATACCTTATCGTGCCACAGGCGTTTTTTCGGCATTGGTGAATGATTATATTTCAGGGAATGGAACTGCGCGTGATTATGTGCCCTATGCGCCCGATTTGGAAGGGATAAAAAAAGCAATACAACAAAGGAAGTTTTCAGCTGGTCAACGCCAAGTATTGGTAGCTGTGCTGGAAAATCAATACCAAGTGTTAGGCGCTGGTATCCTTGAAAAAAATACAGCAGCTTTTGAAAAAGTGCAGGCTAATATTGGCTTATTGAAAAACGATAATTGCTTTGCAGTTACTACTGCCCATCAGCCCAATTTATTTACGGGCCCACTCTATTTTTTTTACAAAATAATTCACGTAATTAAATTAGCATCAGCATTAAAGGCGCAGTTTCCAGAGAATGATTTTGTGCCTGTATATTATATGGGATCTGAAGATGCAGATTTAGCAGAAGTAGGCAGTTATAATATTGATGGTGCCAAACACCAATGGAAAACAAAACAGACAGGTGCCATTGGTCGGATGTTGGTGGATGATCATTTATTACAATTATTACAAGATTTAGAAGGATATTGGACAGTGAAACCCGAAGGAAAAGCAGCTTTTGAAATAATTAAAGCTGCGTATAAAAAAGGGAATACCATTAACGAAGCCACTTTGGAAATGGTACATTTGTTTTTTGGAAAACAAGGTTTGGTGGTGTTACAACCGGACGATGCAAAATTAAAATCACTATTTGTGGAAGTGATGCAAAAGGAATTAACTACGCAGTTTTCTCATGCTGCCGTTCAGCCTACACTTAAAAGCTTATCTGAAAATTATCATGTACAATCGGAAGGTCGAGCGATTAATTTATTTTATCTAAAAGACGCAAATCGAAATAGAATTGAAAAAAGCGGGGAATTGTTTTCAGTGGTGGATACCAATATTCAATTTACCCAAACTGAAATAATTAAGGAATTACAAA
>DOMR01000042.1:2300-2807 GCA_003509845.1 Chitinophagaceae bacterium
GGCGAGCTCGCTTATTGGATGGAGCTAAAGGAAGTTTTTGAACAGGCTGGGGTAAATTATCCTGTAATCTTATTGCGCAATTCATTTTTATTTATCAATGAAAAGCAATCCAAGCAATGGGCTTCCTTGGAATTTAATACGGAAGCTTTATTTGATTCCATTCAAGATGTAGAATTGGCATTTGTAAAGAAACAAAGCGTTGAAAATTTAGCTTTAACGGAACATATTGCTAGTTTAACACACCTATACAATGCGATACAACAGGATGTGATAAAAATAGATGCTTCCCTAGGCAATCATGCGTTAAACCTGTCCCTACAAGCACAAAAAAAATTAGCCTTATTGGAAAAGAAAATGGTGCGTGCTGAAAAGCGGAAACAATATACTTCACTTGCAAGAATTCATAGTATTAAATCTGAATTATTCCCGGATAATAATTTACAAGAGCGTGTTGAAAACTTCTCTAAATGGGTAGGGGAGTATGGTTGGGACTGGGTGGAAGCTATT
>DOMR01000093.1:0-3915 GCA_003509845.1 Chitinophagaceae bacterium
AAATTTTTTGGTGGAAGTTTTTATTCCACTTGGGTCATCACAATGCACATGATAATAAATAGAGATAATTTGATCTTTATTATTGAATGCTGAAATTTGAAAAAAATCGGTGGTATATAAATGTTCACCAACGGTTACTGTTAATCCAGTTTCCTCCATAAATTCTCTTGCAACACATTCGCGCGTGCCTTCGCCAAATTCTAATCCGCCACCTGGTAGTTTGGTAAAATAATTTCCTCTGATAAATTCATCACTAACGAGTAATCTATTGGCTTCATCTAGCAATACGCCATATACTCTAACATTAAATAAGGGCATTTTTCTAATTTTAATTAAACAGTAATACTTCCGCTGAATACAAATGTGCCAGGACCCATTAGCCAGATATTTTCAAATACTTGGTCGCCTTTATTATTGAAGCGAACCGCTAATTTTCCGCCCAAGGTTTCAATTTGTATGGTTTGCTCGCCTAATTTTTCAATACCTGAAATTAAAGCAGCAGCGGTGACACCAGTGCCACAACTTAAGGTTTCATTTTCTACACCACGTTCATAGGTGCGTACAAAAATTTTATCATTTTGTTGTTGCACAAAGTTTACATTAATGCCTTCTGATTTGAACCGATCATTAAATCTGATCATTTGACCCAAACCAAATACATCCACACTGTTAATGCTATCTACCATTTCAATATAATGCGGGGAACCCGTATTCAAAACAAAAAATGGGGTATCGCTATCAATATTTTTTTCAACCGCATTTACATCGCTCATTTTTAAATACACCCATCCATCTTCATTGATTGTTGCTTCATGTGGGCCATCAATTGCAATGAATTTAAATTGTTTTTTATTCAAGCCAATATCGTAAGCAAATTGCGTTAAACATCTTCCGCCATTGCCACACATGGATCCTTCTAACCCATTTGCATTATAATAAGTCATCTCAAAATCGTAGCCTTCCTTATTGCCTAATAACATAAGCCCATCTGCGCCAATGCCTTTTTTGCGATCACAGATAAAAGCAATTTGTTCCCTGGTTAGTGCAATATTATTTTGTCTATTATCGATGATAACAAAATCATTGCCTGTGCCTTGGTATTTTGAAAAATTAATTTTCATTTTAAAATCGGGTATTGAAATTTATTTTAAATTTTTTCGATGATGGCTAATGATTTTTGAATCATATTATTTACAGCCTGACCCATATCTTTGCTGTATTCTTTTTTAACACGATTGGCAACAATCACATTGATGCTTAAGCATTGGTGTCCTAATATATTACACAAGCCATAAATAGCGCTGGTTTCCATTTCAAAGTTGGCGATATGATGATTGCCATATTTAAAACTCGTCATCTGGTCCACCAAATTAGGCATTGCCAAAGGCATTCTCAATATACGGCCTTGTGGGCCATAAAATCCTGGGCAAGTAACGGTGATGCCATGGTTATAACCTTGCGTAAAGTGTTTTATTAATCCAGCACTTGCAGAAGCGATATATGGAAACACTTTGTGTGAATTTATTTGCGTGTGTGATTCAAAGGCAGATAAAATTGCTTTTTCTTCTTCGTTGTTTTGCAAATTATAGAAATGTAATAAGTTGTCTATGCCTAAGCCATGCGTTCCTGCGACCAATTGATCAACACCCACCTCACCTTGTAATGATCCACAAGTCCCCATTCTTATAATTGCGACTGATTTTTTTTGATCTTTAATCGTCCTGGTTTCAAAATCAATATTCACAAGTGCGTCCACCTCATTTAAAGCAATATCAATATTGTCGGGTCCAATACCAGTAGATAAAACTGAAATTCGCTTATTGCCCACATAACCAGTATGTGTAATAAATTCTCTATGGGCGCACACATGTTCCACGCGATCAAAATACTTGCTAACTTCGGCCACTCGGTCAGGATCACCCACAGTAATAATCGTATCCGCAATTTGATCTGGCCTTACATTAAGGTGATAAATTGCCCCTCTTTCATTAATAATCATTTCCGATGCGCCAATGGGTTGCATATTTCAATTTTATATCACAAATGTCGTTTAAATCGTAATAGTGGTAAAATTCTTTTATAATTAACTTGTTTGTGTTATTTTCGTGTTTTAGATAAGGTCCTGTGGCCGAGTGGTTAGGCAAAGCTCTGCAAAAGCTTCTACAGCGGTTCGAACCCGCTCGGGACCTCGATACAAAGCCTCCTCCGATTATCGGAGGAGGCTTTTTTCATTTGAAGCAGCGACACAAGCTTGCTTGTGTAAGCTGATGTGAATGAAAAAAGCCCTAAACAAATCTTTGATATGTTTAGGAAAGGCTTTGGGTAAAGCGGGTATACCGAAGCGGCTGAGCGACGAATATAATGAGGAGCTCATCCGCTTCCGGCTCCAATTTATTATATTGATTAGTTCATTTTGGGGTTATTTACCCCCAATTTAGTGGGTATTAATACATTATTTAATATCCACTTGGAATTTATATTTGATTATAAATCATAATTTAAAATATAAACTAACTAAATCATGTACATCAATAAATTAAATCAAAAGTTGACCAATTTAATTGGAATTGTTTTTTTCATTGGAAGTGTTTCTTTGTCTATTTCGTGTTCAAAAAGGGACAATTTGATTAATTATAATAAAGATCAAACACTAATTGAATATAAACAGGTATTGACAAATGTGATTGCAAATTTAAATAAGTTAGAACCATCTGTTAAAATAAATCCTGGATTAATAACGCAAATTTTAAAAGAAAATCAGGCGAAAGATATTTTGATGCCTTTGATTGATATATCAAAGACGATTCTAAAGACCTATTATATATATGATAGTGTTGTTAAGGAAGTTGATGGAGATGAAAAAAGCTTGATAATTGCAGGTATTTTAGTTTTTAAAAATGAAGTAGCTACTAATATTTCAATAGCAAGTGAGAATAAAATCAAAATATTTAGTGATTATTCTATTTTAAATGATGATATAGACAGGCAAGAATTAAACGGATGTTTATTAGAAGTTTTTGGGATAGAGGCGGGTGTTTATGGTTTGATTAAAGTCGAAGGTAAAATTATCGTAAAAAATTTAGTTGGGTTGGTTATGAAAGTTGGCTTAAAATCTTTAAGTTGGGTTGGAATTGCATATAGTGTTTATAATCTTACTATATGTTTAGTGGAGGCAGATAAAGATTAAATTATTTTTATGATAGAACTAATATTTTTAACAGTTTTTACTATTGTAATATTGTCAATTTACATGTATGACATCTTTACAAATAAGATAAGTAAAAATGACACTTATTGGAATTTAAAGTTCAAAACCATCTATTTATATGTTACATCTGGGATATTAATATTAAATAAAACCATAGAAGTGTATCATGCTTATTTTAATCACAAATAAAAGTGGTTACTTTGCAGTACATAATTACACAATGAAGCACTCTCAAACCATCGGTATACTACTTTGCTTAGCATTGATTTACACAACCACCCAACCATTTATAATTATTGAAAGTAGACATTGGGTAATTACCGGTTGGAATCCTGTGGGAAGTTCCTTTGGTCAATCGGGGAAATTTTTATGTTTCTTTGCTGCCTTGGGCGCCTTGTTTTTTGCTCTACCTTTTATTTGGGCAAAAAGGTTCAATATGGTTTTTGGCGCATTCATGTTTGCCTGGTCATTCCGTAATTATTTAATTCTATCTACCTGTCAAATGGGAGAGTGTCCACAAAAGCAATGGGCATTGTATGGATGTATTGTTTTATCAGGTCTGATTTTATTAATGACATTTTTACCCAAAATAAAAGTCAGCTAATTATATAAAAAGCATATCCTAATTAAACGGATAATTTCTTTAAAGCGGCATCAATCATTTTTACTGATTCCAAAATCTGAACTTCGTTAATAATTAAAGGAGG
>DOMR01000093.1:3953-6824 GCA_003509845.1 Chitinophagaceae bacterium
TGCGTTGGTTTGGCTAAAAGTCCTTGGTCACGTAAATGCAAACAAAGTTCCCAGGATACTTCTGGATCTTTATGATTGATCACAATAGCATTTAACAAACCACGACCCCGTATTTGTTTTATTAATGGAGAATTTAATTTCTCTAATTCATTTCGTAATAATTTCCCCATCGCTTCTGCATTCTCAGCCATTTTTTCCGACTTTAATATTTCTAAGGATTTCATTGCAACAGCACATGCTAATGGATTGCCTCCATAGGTGGATCCATGTTCGCCCGCTTTAATTTGCATCATGATTTCATTGTCGGCCAATACTGCTGAAATGGGAAGGGTGCCTCCACTCAATGCTTTACCTAATATTAAAATATCTGGTCGAACATTTTCATGATCACATGCTAACATTTTACCAGTGCGCGCCAAACCTGTTTGTATTTCATCTGCAATAAATAAAACATTATAATGATTACATAAGTCACGCACGCCTTTTAAATAACCATCCGATGGGATTACAACACCAGCTTCGCCCTGAATAGGTTCAACCATAAATGCAGCAACTGTATTATCTTGAAATGCTTTTTCGAGTGCGATTAAATCATTATAAGGTACTAAGCCAAAGCCTGGCATATAAGGTCCAAATCCTTGATAGCTACTTGGGTCAGTTGAAGATGAAATTGCAGCCAATGTGCGCCCCCAAAAATTACCTTCCGCGAAAACAATTTTTGCTTGATTTTCTGGAATGCCTTTTACATTATAACCCCATCGTCTTGCTAATTTAATTGCTGTTTCACCACCTTCTACTCCGGTATTCATTGGCAAAACTTTATCATAACCAAAATAGGAGGTGATGTATTTTTCATATTCGCCTAATAAATTATTATGAAAAGCACGGGAGGTTAATGTCAACTTGCTAGCTTGTTCTTGTAAAGTTTTAATAATTGCTGGGTGACAATGACCTTGATTTACTGCGGAGTAACCACTTAAAAAATCGTAATATTTTTTTCCATCCACATCATATAAAAAAACGCCTTCGCCTTTTTCGATGACAACGGGTATGGGGTGGTAGTTGTGAGCACCAAACTGATCTTCAAGTGCTAAATATTTTAAAGCAGCATCACTCAATGCATTCGTGTGATTCATAATGAAACGATTAAAAGTAAAAAAAGAAAAAAGCCAGATCCAAATAGAAATTGGGCTGTTTGAACAAAAAAATGGGGGAGGTTAAACTAACCCCAAGGGATGATTTAGAAAATCTAAATTAGCAAATAGAAAAAGGCCTTTGTTCATGTATGCAATTTAGTTTTTTTAGCACAAATTCCAAAGATTTGGTGGTACATTCGCTAAAACATTTCTCTTTGCAACCAACTGTTTCAATCGTTATTTTAAATTTTAATGGTGTAAAATACCTAAAGGAGTTTTTACCGTCGGTAATAGCTACCCAGTATGATGCATTTGAAATTATTGTTGCTGATAATGGATCCACAGATAATTCATTGGAAGTATTAGCACAACAGTTTCCTTCAGTTAAAGCAATTACGAATAATAAAAACGAAGGTTTTGCTGGTGGATATAATTGGGCACTGAAGCAAGTAATCAGTGACTATTATGTACTTCTAAATTCAGATGTGCAAGTGGCGCCCAATTGGATACAACCCATGGTTGATTTATTAGAATCTAATCCAAACATCGGGGCTTGTCAACCTAAAATTTTAGCAAAGGATCATCCAACTTCGTTTGAATATGCGGGCGCTGCTGGGGGTTGGATTGATATATTAGGGTATCCATTTTCAAGAGGTCGCATTTTTGATACCTGTGAAACAGATCAGCAGCAATATGATTCCGTTGCCCCTATTTTTTGGGCAACTGGCGCTTGTATGATGATCAGATCTTCCTTATTCCATAAATTAAAAGGGTTTGATGCGCAGTTTTTTGCACATCAGGAGGAAATTGACCTTTGTTGGCGAATGCAGTTAAATGGCCATCAATTATTTGCTTGCCCGAGTTCGGTGGTGTATCATGTGGGTGGAGGTACTTTACCTAAAGGTGGAAGAAAGGTGTTTTTGAATTTTAGGAACAATTTGATTATGCTAGCTAAAAATTTGCCCTTAAGTGAATTAGTATGGAAAGTGCCAATGAGGCTTGGGTTGGATGCTATATCCGCTTATAAAGGGCTATTCAATGGAGATTTGTCCTTTTTTATGGCTATTGCCAAGGCGCATTTCTCCTTCTTCGGTTATTTGATGTCAGGAAAGATAATAAGGACGGAAAATACAAAACCAATGAAATCGCTTCAAGGGGTATATGGGGGATCCGTGGTTTGGCAGTACTTTATAAAAAATAAGCATCATTTTGACAAAATTGTAACGAAACCCGTTCATTATTAAGAACTTGTTGTTATTTTTGCGTCCGTAATTAATCAATATGTCACAAGATTTACAAGAAACATCAGCACAAAAAGATATCGCCACTAATTGGGTGACTTCTTCTAGATTTATTTTTTATGTATCAGTTTTTGCTTTGTTAGCATTGGTATTAGGCAATTGTACCAAATTATTCACGAGTGGGTTTAAGAAATCTACACCTGAAGTGAATACAAGCTCTCAATACAAGCCTGAGTATAAGTAGTAAAAAAAATTTGTTTTAGAGCGCTGAATCCTTATTTTTGCACTCCTAAAAATAGTTCTTACAAAAGCGAAAGTAGCTCATTTGGTAGAGCACGACCTTGCCAAGGTCGGGGTGGCCGGTTCGAGCCCGGTCTTTCGCTCCAAAAATCCCGTTCTTCGGAGGGGGATTTTTTTTTAAGTCTTTAAATAGACGCCCTGGTGGTGGAACTGGTAGACACGCAGGACTTAAAATCCTGTGGGCCGCAACGCCC
>DOMR01000200.1 GCA_003509845.1 Chitinophagaceae bacterium
GCAAACTACAAAAGCTATCTACACAACTACAAGGCGAATTATACGACGATACTACCATGCGAACGCTTTATGCAACAGATGCATCAGCCTATCGTGAAATGCCATTAGCGGTTGCCATTCCAAAAACAAAAGATGATATTGAAGTTTTAATTCAATTTGCAAAAGAGAATAAAACAAATTTAATTCCTCGAACTGCAGGTACTTCATTAGCGGGACAAGTGGTCGGCAACGGAATAATAGTAGATGTATCAAAGCATTTTACAAAAATCATCGAATTAAACGAAGAAGAATCATGGGTTCGTGTTCAGCCCGGTGTCATCAGAGATGAGTTGAATTTATTTTTACACCCGCATGGATTGTATTTTGGACCAGAAACATCTACGGCCAATAGGGCTATGATTGGTGGTATGGTTGGAAATAATTCCTGTGGATCTAATTCAGTCATCTATAGAAGTACGCGCGAACATTTACTAGAGGTAACTGCTTTTTTAAGTGATGGTACTGAGGTTGTATTTAAGGCACTATCATTAGATGACTTTCATGCAAAGTGTGAATTAACAACATTAGAAGGTGCTATATATAAAAGCATGCGAAGCATGTTAAGTAATTACGACAACCAGGTTGAAATAAAAAAAGAGTTTCCAAAAAAATCGGTGGAACGAAGAAATACGGGATATGCAATTGATCTATTAGTAGATATGGCGCCATTTACAGCCGGCGGTGAAGATTTTAATTTTTGTTCACTCATTGCCGGATCAGAAGGCACACTCGCATTTATCACAGAAATTAAATTACACTTAAACCCCTTACCTGAAAAGGAAATTGGATTACTATGTGTGCACTTTAATAGTATTGACGAAGCTTTACGCGCTAACTTAATTGGATTAAAATACAATCCATCGGCGAGTGAATTAATTGATCACTATATATTAGAATGTACCAAAGAAAATATTGAACAAAGTAAAAATAGATTTTTTGTACAAGGCGATCCTGGCGCCATATTAGTAATTGAGTTTACAAAAGCTACCCGCGCCGAAATCACAGACTTGACCAATCAGGTGGAAGCAGATATGCGTGCAGTTGGCTTGGGGTATCACTTCCCTGTGTTATTTGGTGCAGACACGAAAAAAATATGGACCTTACGAAAAGCAGGGCTAGGACTTTTAGGAAATTTACCGGGCGATGAAAAAGCAGTGCCAGTCATTGAAGACACAGCCGTGGATGTAGCCGACTTACCTGATTATATCCGAGATTTTAATGAAATATTAGTGAAGCATAATTTACATGCGGTACATTATGCGCACGCAGGATCAGGTGAAATACATTTGCGTCCAATTATTAATTTGAAAACGGGGGAAGGAAATGAACTATTCCGAACCATCGCGCAAGAAGTAGCCACGCTGGTAAAAAAATATCGAGGCTCTTTGAGTGGTGAACATGGAGATGGGCGATTAAGGGGTGAGTTTATAAAACAAATGGTAGGTGAAAAAAATTATGAGTTATTAAAAACGGTAAAATACACTTGGGATGTAGACAATATTTTTAATCCGAATAAAATAGTGGATACCCCGCCCATGAATAGCATGTTAAGGTATACCCCCGGTCAGTTTACCCCCGAATTCAAAAGCATATTTCGATTCCACCAACAGGATATACTACAACATGCCGAACAATGTAATGGCTCTGGTGATTGTCGCAAAACACACTTATCAGGAGGAACTATGTGTCCTTCGTTTATGGCAAGTAAAAATGAAAAAGATACGACCAGGGCGCGTGCAAATATTTTAAGAGAATTTTTAACCAATTCAGATAAACTAAACCGATTCGACCATAAAGAAATTTATGAAGTCATGGATTTGTGTTTGAGTTGTAAAGCCTGTAAGTCAGAGTGTCCATCCAATGTGGATGTGGCGAAGTTGAAGGCTGAGTTTTTACAACAATACTACGACGCTAATGGAGTGCCGTTCCGTTCCAAACTAATTGCGAATTTTACAGCAGCTGCAAAACTTGCTTCCCTATTTCCTGGTTTGTATAATTTTATTATTAGTAATGTGATCACTGGATCGGTGATTAAAATATTATCTGGGTTTGCGATCAAAAGATCCATGCCAAAAATATCAAAAGTAACTTTAGAAAAGTGGTTCCAAAAAAATTATACCTCCAACAACACAAAAAGAAATAAAAAGGTGTACTTATTTTGTGATGAGTTCACCAATTACAATGACGCGGAAATTGGAATGAAGGGCGTTATATTATTGGAAAAATTAGGCTATGAAGTATTATTACCAAAGCAGGTAGAAAGTGGAAGGGCTTGGCTTTCGAAGGGATTATTAAGAAAGGCGCAAAAAATTGCCAATCAAAATATTGAACTACTTGGAACACTTGTTACAAGTGAAATACCATTGATTGGTATTGAGCCTTCGGCCATTCTTACATTCAGAGATGAATACCCTGATTTGGCCTATGATCATAATGTAGCATCAGCAAATGCATTAGCTAAAAATACTTTTTTAATTGACGAATTTATTGCGAATGAAATTAGCAAAGGAAATATTCATAAAGAAGCATTTACAAAAAATACAAAGCTCATTAAATTGCATGGTCACTGTCAACAAAAAGCCATTGCATCAGTAGCTCCAACGCAAGCCATACTATCTTTCCCGGAAAATTATAAAGTGGAAGTAATTCCATCAGGGTGTTGTGGTATGGCGGGATCCTTTGGCTATGAAAAAGAACATTATAATTTATCCATGCAAATTGGAGAACTAGTATTGTTACCTGCCGTAAGAAATCAGTTAAGCGATACCATCATTGCAGCGCCAGGAACCAGTTGTCGCCATCAAATAAAAGATGGTGCTCAAAAAATAGCACTACATCCTGTTGAAATATTATTTGAAGCCTTGGCTTAGTTGGATTTTAAATTTCCAACAAAATAAGAATAGGATTATCAATAAGATTGGCTGAGCTTGAATCAAAAAAAGAGTACCTTACAAATTAAATAAACATAAACATGCAAGAACAAAATTTCAAGAACCATGCTATATTGGTACCCGGATTTCATTACATTGGAATGTTATCAATACTCGCCTTATTAGGCGGATCCATCAATTATTTATGTCGTGCTACCCCTGAAAATAAGTATCTGGCTGCTTTATTAACCTTAGCTGCATTTATTTTTGCAGTGTTATGGATATACATTCGCACATTTCCATTAAAAGCGCAGGACCGCGCTATCCGTGCCGAAGAAAATTTGCGT
>DOMR01000166.1 GCA_003509845.1 Chitinophagaceae bacterium
CACGGCCACCCATAATCTTCCTTTATTATCAAAT
This sequence comes from Chitinophagaceae bacterium, assembly GCA_003509845.1. GTDB lineage: Bacteria > Bacteroidota > Bacteroidia > Chitinophagales > Chitinophagaceae > Sediminibacterium. Next base: position 35 of record DOMR01000166.1, read on the forward strand.
GAAATTTGAACGGGGTTGGCTAGTTCAGGAAATTCAACTTCAGAAGCAAATAAATTTATTTGATACCCTGGTGCCATTTTAAATTTATCAAGCGCGTCTTGACCGTATAAATATTTCGGCGTTTCCGCTTTTCCCTTTGGCATAAAATTAGTTTCAACAACGGGAAGTGCAGATGTTTTTGCATCAGCAGCAGCAAGGTCATATTTTTTTCCTTTTGCAGCACTCCAAACAGCAGTGTCGCGTATAACCGTCATCTCTCTTATTTTTTGTAATTCAGCAGGATAATTTCCTGGGCCAAATGGATCATAACGACGACCAAATACGTGTACGCCGTTCGGTGCTTTAATATCATTATGCCACATCCAATCTTTTTCTAATACCGCGGCTAATACATTAGCGCGATTAGATTCATTAATGACTGGCGTTTTTCCAAAAACTGCGTCCACTAAAAATGGTGCGAATTTTTTATACCCTTCATCATTTAATTGAGATCCGTCAATAGTTAAATCGGTTGTTGTATTATCAAGCCAATTTTTAGTTGGCGTGAATGCATCAATAAATAGTACCCCATTTTTTAAAGCCACTTGTTTCATGGCCTCTTTATAAAGTAGTAAATTTTTATTTTCTGCTTGTCCGTTGGGTAAATCAAACTTATTTGAAAGATCTTCAAATGCAATAGGAGAAACAATCGCTAGCTGTGGTGCAGTAATTCCATTATATTTTTTTGATAGCGTGTGTTTTATAAATGCTTCTAATTCTGCTTTGTAATTTTCAACACCGGCTGGTCCTTGAAAAGATTCATCAAAACCAAACATGGCAATAATAATATCGGCCTTATGTGTTGCAATCCATTCATCTGGATAAGCTAAAAACCCTTCCATGCGCGGGTTGTCCGCTAATTCGGTTTGAAATTTTTCAGCACCGGGAAACGCCCAAGGGGTGGGGCGCCCAGAGTGTGGACGAAAACCGGGTGTGTTTCCACCGTCACACATATTACGAACAATTAATTCATTATTAGGATAACGAAGCTGAAGTTCAGTTTCAAAATATCCAAAGTTCATCATACGCGACCCTAAATTATTTCCTACTAAAATAATATGTGCTCCTTTTTTTACTTGTAGTTTACTTGGTGCTGCAGGATTAAATGCCAACAAGCCCACAACCACAATAGCGGCGGATGCGAAGATGATTTTGTTTAAACTTTTTTTTATGTTCATTTTTGGTATTAACGTGTGTGACGAATAAAAATTATTTACGGTTTATTATAAAACCAAATCCGGATTACGAGGACCGAAGTGTTTTAATATTACAATTGGATCGGTGTCGGAATTGTTTACAATTTTTACGCCGTCTTTTGCAGCGGCTTCACTTATAAAAAATTCATCGTTGGTTAACTGACCGTATCTAATTAGCGCAGGTGTTTCAATATCCCAAACGCCCATTTTACCATGACCCTGCATTACAATTATACCATAAGCAGCGCTATCTTTTATAGTAACGGTTTGTCCTGGGAATACGGTTAATTCCTTTGCACTAAAATCATGTGATTTATAACAAACCCAATTTTCAATATAACCTTGTGCTTGCATTTCGTTTACATCATGCACTGGCTTTGGTGCCATAAAACGATTTTCCATCGTGTTCGGGTCCACATTTAATTCCCAATCCAACACGTCTAATAATGCATCATAATCGCCGATACTTTCTTTTGGTGTGCCATTCCATAATAATTCATCGGGAATAATTGCTTCATTCACTAGTGATTGATACATCGCAAAAACATCTGATGCCTTTTGTGGTTCGTAAGTACACATACTTCCTGGTGCGTGTAATAATCCAGGAGGTACATCCCAGCCGGTACCCGGTTCTAGCTTATAGGCTTGTGAAAAGTTGGTAATTTTATTATCGCCCTTGGAAAAATTAACCAAACATTCTTTTATTTGTTCTTTGGTCGTGCCCGGTGCAATGCCAATAAACGTATAGGGGAAGTCGCCACCATGATTATTTAATTGGGGTGGAAAATAATAGGCTTCTGGTTTTCCTTTTTGTCCAATAAGTGCTGCCTTTTCATCATTATGATGTACGTGGTGGGGTAGTGGTCCCATATTATCAAAAAACTTTGAATACATTGGCCAGCTTTTATATTCATTCCACAAACGATCCCCAATTACTTGTCCTTTTAATTCGTCAATTACATCTTTTAATAAAACCTGTTGGGTTGTTTTCCCATCATTAAAAACAACAGGACTTAATCCTTCGTTTTCACCCGTCAATGGTCCGTTTTTTGCAGGCGTAGTAGATGAAAGCCAGCGCTCATCAATACCGCCGCGCACACCACCCAATACATAATAATCATCAGGGTGTAATTTAATACGACGACCCGGAACACAAAACGATCTTGGAACCCAAGTAGGTGCAAGTCGTAATATTCCTTTTCCTTGTTCTAATGCTTTTTGTGCAATGCTTTTATTTTCCATAATTATTTATTAAAGGTGTGATTGATTTCGTCTTGGTTATTTAAAATTTCTATTTGTAAATCATATTGTTTTGTTTCACCTGGTGCAATAAAAATTAGCGAACCATCGGCGCGCGCTTTTGATTGACCAATAGGTGGATGCGAGCCGGGTTCAATGCCGGTTACATATTCACCCCTTGCCCAATGTTGCCAGTTGGTTAACCAAGGCATTTGTTTTTTAGGAAATGTTAAAACCGCCGCAATGCCAATTTTTTTATTTTCAATGCCACAAATACAATCCCCATTATTATTTGACTTTGCGTCAATAAAAAAAACATCTTGACCGGGGCCATTATGTTTATCATTAATGGCAGGACAGGTTTTTGGCTTTTCGCCATTGCAAAATATTTCTGCGCCCTCGTCGGCAAGTGGCCAACCAAAATTACAATGATATAAAAGCATATGAGGTGCTGCTTCGTTTCCCCTGTTTATTATTTCATCATGAATATGAATACTAGATGCACCTAGTGTTGCAGAGATGGTTCGTTTTAATTCAAGCGTGGGTCCAAAAATTTTTGATTGTTTTATTATACCCGTCATGCTCATGGTATAAATTCCGCGCGCAGGGTCGGGTTGAATGATTGAAATAATTTCTGCGGGCGTGTTGCTTATTAAATCGTGCACACCTCGCTCACCAAATTCATCTTTTTCATCACCACCTACATGTGATAAACCACAGGTGGTCACAAGGCCGCCACCAAAAGTACGCAACCAGTCTGCGCCTTTGTTTGAAAAGGGTTGTGGTGCCATTACACCGGGATGGCTTAACCAAGCAATACTATATTGATTAAAAAAAGCATCTGCAATATCCATTGCACGATCAATCACCACCTTAAATCGAAGACCGCTTCCTGTATTAAACCATGCAATGCGCACACCTCGGCCAAGACCGTTGTCTAATACCGAGGTTTCAATACCGCCCAGCTGTGCAACATTTGAAACCTTATCACTCCATATGACATTTATTGGCTGCAAGTTTAATTTTATTTTTTACTTGTATAAACTGCGTGATTTTTATTTCCACCCGCTTTTAAATAAGCAATCAAATCGCTTAACTCTTCTGCATTTAATCCATTAATCATTCCTGGTAACATTGGAGATGTTTCAGAAACGCGTGTACGTGCAACTTCTTTTTTAGAAAGCGTACGAACTACATCGGTCGCAAAAGGGTTTTGAGAAATATAATAGTTTTTACTATCCTGACGAATTAAGCGACCCAAAACAGATCCACCTTTTTTAAGGAAGAAAATGGTAGAGCCAAATTGATCTGAAATTGTTTTACTAGGTTCAATAATCGATTCTAATATATCTTTTGTGCTAAATCTAGTTCCAAGTTGCGTAAGGTCTGGTCCTGCAACACCGCCCTCGCCTTTCATTTGATGACAAGAAGAGCAAAGGGTTGCTGCAAACATTGACTTGCCGCGCGTAAAACTTCTAACGCCCGTGCTGGAATCAACCGCATTAACGGCGTTAGTTATTTTCCAACTTTTTCCTGGGCCCTTAGGCATTATTGTTCCAGCTGGAACACCCGATCTTGAAATACTAACTATTGAATCGCCGGAAATTTTATTATACATTTCAAACTGATCTTTAGGAACATTTGCTAGTGCATTTTTACGAGCGGTGTTTATAAATCCTACATAACATACGCCACCCTTGTATCCAAAAGCCTTATAATACCACTGGAAGTATTTTTTTTGTGTGGTTGGCGTCCAGCCGTTTTTTGCCTGGCTTAAAACATTCGCATACCAGGTTTGTTGTGCTGGTGGCACTTTTGATAACATGGAAGCAATATCCATTCCATATTGCGGATTGCGTAATATTAAATCAGAAGATTCGGAAATTGATTTTTGCGAAGGCGCGTCATCTTTAGCTGTAGCTAATAATGCCATTGTTTTTTCAACCGCTTTTGGCGCGTCTATATAAACCAATAATTTACTTAATTCGCGATTGAGTGAATTTGTTTTAGCAGGGTAACTTGGGCTTAACGCAGCTGATACTAACTTTTTTGTTTCTGTGTCGGGATCTCCTAAGCGAATAAAGTTTAATTCAATAGCGCGTAGTAAATCTAATTGTTGGGGCTCGGTTAGTTTTGTAAAATCTACCCTAGCTAATAAACCAACTACCGCCTTTCCAGTGCCGGCCACGCCCTTACGCGCGTTTGCAATTGCAGCATGTGTTAAAATAACGGGGTCTTTTTCATTAAGCAACTTATTATACCACTCTTCCACCGGTTGATTTTCAACAGCAATTCTTGCGGCATATCTAATAAAACGATCGGCATCTTTTAAATAAGGCCATGCAAAATTAACAGCAGCTGGATTTTTAACACCATGGAAAGATTCAAGTTGTCGGCGAATCTTTTGTGTGTTTGTTAATTCTGTTACAGGAAGGGGATCGTTTGGTAAAGAATTATCTCCATAATAAACACGGTATAAATCAGATTCAAGGCGACGTCCTCCTGTTAAAAAATATAAAGCGCCATCAGGACCAATAACACCATCTGTTAAAGGAAGGGGGGCGCCAGAAATAAACTCTTCACCTGTGGTTTTATAAGAAGCGCCGTCGGGTTCGTTATATACAGCATATATAATTCCAAAGCTCCAATCAAAAGCAAATAATGCTTTACGATATTTTTTTGGGAATCTTGCGTTTAGTCCACTTACCAAGTTAGTAGGTGAGCCTTGTCCTACGTTAATAACAGCGGGGAGGTTGTCTGGATATTTTGGTGACCACTTATCTGTTCCTGGTCTCCATCCAAATTCAGCGCCACTTGTTACGTGAACTATTCGTGTTGGGCGATACCAAGGTGTTCCAAAGTCCCACTCCATATCAGAATCATACGCAAACAAATCACCTTGATCATTAAAAGAAATATCAAAAGGATTTCTAAATCCAGAAGCAATTAACTCCCAATTGGTACCCGTTGAATCTAGGTGTGCAACCCAACCGCCCAGTGTTTGTACGGTATTATCATGACCGTTTGGATCTTTAATTAATGGGAATAGATTATCTATTTTACTTTCTGGAAAATTTCTATAAGAATTAACTTTTGGAATTTTTGTGAAATTTCCAGCAACCACATAGATTGATTTTTTATCTGGTGATAATATTACACTATGTGGTCCATGTTCTCCTTCACCATCTAATTCTTTTATAAGTGTTATTTTATCAAAAGTATCATCGCCGTTTGTGTCTTGTAATCTATATAAACCACTTCCTCTTTTTAGTTTATCATTTGATCTATTATTAATCATGACATATAAACTATTAAAAGCCCATAACAAACCATGCGCGTGTCCTATTGTAACTGGAGATTTTGTATTTATTGTATCTCCATAAATTTTTAATTCTTCGATGCTTGTTTTTGTAATCGTATCTCCAATTGCGGGAACTTTTAAACGATAGATGGCACCATATTGATCCGATGCAATAATTCTTCCTTTATCA
>DOMR01000195.1:0-2249 GCA_003509845.1 Chitinophagaceae bacterium
ATGGTATTGCTTTGTATTAAAATTCCATAAGTGGGTATGACAACCAATACTAGTGATATCGGAAAAAAGTTGTTGTGTAAATAAAAAACTTAAATATTGTGGTAAATGCAATGCGGTTTTAAGCGCTTCAAATTTTAAAGGCAGTTCATTTTTTATTCGATAAAGTTGCATCCCTGAATTTAAATTTCCCAATACCGGAGATGCGGTCACTTTTGCCAGTTCTTGTTCGCCACCGTAGGTAGCATAAAAATTTTCTTGTAAAATCTTATTAAAAGGCTTTAGATAATTATATAAAGGGGTGATTTCTTTATTGTTATCATCTAACAAAACAAAGCTTGCTCCATAGCCTGAAAAATTAACTGCTTTAATTTCAAAAGCCCTGTTTTGCATAATTTCCGCAAAGGAGCTAAGCATCCATTCCTTTAATTTAATAATATCTTCCCCTTCAAACCCATCCTCATCTTTTATTTCTTGAAACTGTTCAATGGATTCATGAACCATATTATATGCCTCATCAAAAAGCAATAACTTTTTATTGGTTTTACCAATATCAAAAATTAATATGACGGGAGTCGTATTCATTATAAGCCAGAAGCAATGGTGTTTCCTCTTTGATTTATTAATTGATTTCGAACTTGTTGTGTTCTGTAAAATTGTAAAGGATTTATTGCAGCACCAGCCCTTAATCTAGCTTCGGCAACAATAGCCCGAACATCGGTTCTAAATGCGTTTTGCAATATTTCCTGTGCTGCAACTACATCGTTATTTTGTTGCGCCTCGTTTAAGGCAACTCGATCCACTAATAAAGCCTGCGCGTATGAAATCATAATTGCTTCCACCGATTGTAATAAATCTTCTAAAGGATCTTTAACATTGTGACTTGCATCAATCATCCATCCCAAATCAGTCGCGTGATTCATGCCTCTTGCATCCATTCCTTCGACGAGTTCATTGAAAATTAAAAATAATTGGTAAGGTTTTATACTTCCAACCGTTAAGTCATCATCTCCATATTTACTATCGTTGAAATGAAAACCAGCTAGTTTTTCTTCCATCATTAATAGTGCAACTATTTGTTCAATATTTGCATTGGGTAAATGATGGCCTAAATCAACCAATGTGAATGCTTTAGGCCCTAATTTATTTGCATATAATAAGGATTGCCCCCAATCACCCACAGTCGTAGAATAAAAATTAGGCTCAAAGGCTTTGTATTCAATATATACTTTCCAGTCAGCAGGTAGGGTTGCATAAATTTGTTGCAAACCATCCAATGTATTTTGAAAAGCTTTTCTAAAATTAAGTTGACCGGGAAAACAGCTTCCATCACTCAACCATACGGTGAGTGCTTTTGATCCCAAAGCAACACCATGTTTAATAACTTCAATATTATGCTCAATCGCTTGTTGTCTTACCGCCTTGTTGGTATGCTGTAGTGATCCAAATTTATAACTATGTTCCTGCCTTTTTTGATCTTGAAAAGTATTTGAGTTAACGGCATCAAATTTTAAATTTAATTCAGACGCCAATTGTTTAATTGCATTATAATCAGATGGGATATCCCAAGGAATATGCAATGATATAGCGCCACTTGAATTATTAAGCGCATGAATTAAACCTACATCTTCCATTTTATCTTGTAAGGTAGCAGGCTCCCCTGCGCCAGAAAATCGCGCAAACCTGGTACCGCCGGTACCTAAAGCCCAACTTGGAATAGCCACATTAAAATCAATCAATTTTTGAATCAATCCTTCTGTATCCAGTTGCCCATTGATAAAATCAAATTTTTGACGATGCACTTGATGGTTTCCCTCGTTATGTTGGTCAATATTTGCTTTATTAATTCTCATAACTCAAATTTGTTAGGGTAAGATAAAAACATTTTTTAAAGGAATAGATACAGGCGAATCATCTGAGTTGGTTTCCATAATATCTTTCATATAAGCCCACCACTTTTTCATAACAGGATGTTGCGGTAATACATTAAGTTGGATAGCGTCCGAAATTCTTAGTACTCCAAATAAACTTAAACTTTCTTCATTTAAGTATATCTGATATTCACTTATTCCATTTGCTTTAAGTAAATCGACTAGTTCTGGCCATATTTCAGCATGTCTTTTTTGGTATTCTATTTCATACCCTTTCATTAATTTCATTTCAAATGCCAATTGTTGCATAGATTGTATTTAATGAAAATATTAACGAACAAATGAAACTGCAATACCTCCGTCCACATTGATCACATTACC
>DOMR01000195.1:2321-3313 GCA_003509845.1 Chitinophagaceae bacterium
GGTAAAATAATTTCATTTAATAAAGTACGACCTGCATAATAAGCTGGTAATTCAGCAATAGTAATACCATAGGCTTTTGCACGGCCTTCTGCCCATCCGCCACTCCATATATTACTTCCGGCAATCACCGCATCTGGATTGATGACGTTCACTCTTATTTTATCCTTACCTAATTCTGCAGCGTTTAATCTGCTTAAGTGAAGCTGTGCTGCTTTAGCGGAACCATAGCCTGCGTTATTAGGACCACTCACCAATGCGTTTTTACTTACAATGTTTAAAATATCACCACCTACTGCTTGCTTGCGCATAATGTCAATCGCATTTTGCGTGACTAAAAACTGTCCTTTTACCAACACATCATATAAAATATCCCAATCCTGTTCCGTATGATCTTCAATGGTTTTTGAAATAGATAATCCAGCATTATTTACAATAATATCTAATCCGCCAAATTGTAAACAAGCGGTTTGCATTGTTTTCTTGATACTATTTGCATCAGTTACATCTAAAACGTCAGAAGCAACTGCGTCTTTACCATAAGCTTTAATAAATTCATCTTTAGCCGCTTGTAATCTTTCTAAATTATTGTCAGATAAAATTACACAAGCACCTTCACTTGCAAATTTATGTGCGATTGCTTTTCCAATACCGCCACCACTTCCAGTGACTAATGCAATTTTTCCTTTTAATGCTTTTGGCTTCGGCATTCTTTGCAATTTAGCTTCCTCTAATAACCAATACTCAATATTAAATGCTTCCTGTAAAGGAAGTGAAGTGTAACTTGAAATTGCTTCAGCACCTTTCATTACATTAATTGCATTGATATAAAATTCGCCAGCAACTCTTGCTGTTTGTTTGTCCTTGGCAAAAGTGAACATGCCCACTCCAGGATATAAAATCACCACCGGATTTGCATCACGAATGGCAGGGCTATTATCCCTCTTACATTTTTCGTAGTATTCCGCATACATTTTTCGATAAGCAACAAACTT
>DOMR01000127.1:0-2501 GCA_003509845.1 Chitinophagaceae bacterium
ATACCAATGCTGTGGTTACAATAGCGGATGCTATCAGTGGCAATAAACGCATAACGATAATTTAGACAACTAAATTACGCATTATTTGTAAGTTCTTCCTTAAAAAAAGTTAGGAAGTCCGCCAAGGGTAAATAAGGATATTTTGATTGAAGCAGTTCTGTTTTTAACAGGCACTTTTGTAAAAAGGCTTGATGTGCAATAGATGCTTTATTAAATGGCTTGTGTTGTTTCGCTAATTGCAACTCAGCTACCTCCCCCATGATTAATTGCGTATCCTCCGTAAAATAAGTGCTTACTAATTTGTCCCAAACATAATTGGTCGCTGCATAATTGGGATGCACTAAATCCTCTGCATAAAAACGATAATCCCGCAAATCATCAATCACATATTCATAAGCTGGAAAATAATCAACCCCTTTCAACTTGGCAATTACATCATGCACTGCATAAATAAGCGCCGACTTGCTTCGGTTATTCTCAATTAAACCTTCTCGTAAGTGACGTACGGGGCTAATTGTAAAAATGATATGAATATTTTTATTAAATGCCTGTAGCGCTGCAACTATTTTTTGTAATTGCGCAGATAATTCAACAGGATCCATTAATTTTTTTTCAAACCATTGGGTTGGCGCTTTATGATTATTCGCGACCACCAAGCCTGCTTTATTAGGCGCAAGTGTAGTTAAACTATATAACCAAGCAGAACCTAAGGTAATGACTAATTTATCTGCAACTTTTAAATATTCATGCGCATCATTAATGGAACCATTAATTTTTTTCAGTGCAGCTTCAGAACTAATATCAGAAAACCTTGTATGGTGATGCCAGCTATTAAACAAATCATTGAGTTCAAATAAATCGGTAGCGACATATTGCTTGTTATCAATATAATCCTGCAATGCGCCTATCACACTCATTGGATTGAATAAAATACCATGTGGATTTTCCTTCACCTCAAATAAATGCCTGTGTAATTTAGCACCTATATTTTCAGTAAAGCAGGACCCCATTAACATGATCTTATCTTGATAATGAATGGTCGTAGCTGACTTATTCGCTTCTAAGGTTAATTTGAATTTCATTTAAACATCCTTTGCTTCATCCCTTCATACAAAATAATACCTGCAGCCACTGACACATTAAAGGAATCAAAATTAGTCGCCATTGGAATTTTGAAAAAATAATCCGCTGCTTTGGCTAAAAATGGTTGCACCCCTCTGCCCTCATCTCCCATAATGATACAAGCAGGCATCGTCAAATCTAATTCATGTACATTTTTATCAGCGCGCATTTCACTGGTGAAAACTTGAATGCCATTTAAATGTAAAGTATCCACCGCTTTTAATAAACTACTCACCCTGACTACTTGGATATGCTCTAACGCTCCTGCACTGCTTTTAAATGCTTCTTCATTTAAAGCACCCACGCCTTTATCTGGAATGATTAATGCTTGCGCACCACAACAATGTATACTTCTGGTTATTGCGCCAATATTTCGAACATCGGTAACGCCATCCAACATCATAAAAAAGGGCGTCTCCCCCTTCGCAACCACAAAATCGATCACTTCCTGCAAATCCATATACTTCACCATTGATATAAAAGCCAACACTCCCTGGTGATTCGCTTTGGTCATACCATTCAACTTTTCAATAGGCACTAACTGTATGGGTATATTTTTATCTAATGCCGCTTTTTTTATCTCACTCAATCCTTCTCCTTGTGCATTTTTTTGAATCAATATTTTTTCAATATTGGTATCACTTAAAAAAGATTCAAGAATGGGTTGTCGACCAATAATAAATTTTCGCTCCGTAGTTGCAGCTCGAGGCGTAAACCTACGTGGTCCATTAAAGTTTCGTTCTGGTCTGTTATTATAATTGCGTCTTTCCTCCATGATTCAAAGTTACTCTTTTTTATTTTTAAGCAATTCCCATTTAAGAATGGCAGCTACAGATATTGAATCTGTAATCTTACCTTCCATGACCCAATTAACGGCTTCCGAAAATGGTATTTTAATGACTTTTAAATCCTCCGTGTCCTCTGGCTCCGCTTCTCCTGCAATTAAATCCTGTGCCACATAAATAATGGCAAATTCATCAGATACGGAATTGGATACATGCATTTGTAAAATTTCCGTCCATGTACCTGCTTCAAATCCAGTTTCTTCTTTAAGTTCTCTCTTTGCTGCAGTTAACCAATCCGTCCCTTCAGGGCACCCGCCCTCAGGAATTTCCCAACTATATGCATCCAAAACAAACCGGTACTGCCCTACCAAATAAGTATTGTCGGCTGCATCAATCGCAATTACACCAATGGCAATATTTTTAAAATGTACTTTGCCATAAATACTTTTGGTACCAGCAGGCGTAATTACATCAAACTCCGTTAAGCTAATCCAAGGATTATCATACACAAGTTTATCCCCTACTTTTGTCCAAGGATTTTTTTGCGATTCCGTATTTTCAATTTCCATAAAAAAATATTTTAACTTAAAATAA
>DOMR01000127.1:2681-2916 GCA_003509845.1 Chitinophagaceae bacterium
TTTAGTCACTGTTTCGTTCTTACGGCCCATATGTCCGTAAGCAGCAGTCTCACTATACATTGGCGTTCTTAATTTTAAACGTTGCTCAATAAAGTAAGGGCGTAAATCAAAAATCGATTCAACCAACTTACCTATTTGACCGTCGTTCATTTTTACTTTAGCCGTGCCGTAAGTATTTACGTTGATGGATGTTGGTTTCGCGACACCAATTGCGTAAGATACTTGTACTAAAACT
>DOMR01000202.1 GCA_003509845.1 Chitinophagaceae bacterium
TAATAATTCATCAAAGAAAAATTCATGTGGAATTTGAATCATAATACCAGCGCCATCACCTGTATTAATTTCACATCCACAAGCGCCACGATGTTCCATGTTTTCTAAAATAGTCAATGCATCATCAACATTTTGATGCGCTTTGATTCCTTTGATATGGGCAACAAATCCTATACCACAAGCGTCGTGTTCATAAGCAGGATCATACAATCCTAAGTTTTCATTTTTCGTCATTTCCAACCAATTAATTAAAGGATAATTTGAACCGGGTAGCGATTCGTGGAAAATTACGAAATAATGAGGATTTTTTATAGCATAAGTGCAAGAAATTTACGCACCATTCATCATCATTTATAAAAACCCTAAGGAGCGTAAAATTTTATAAATAACGAACGTTCGCATTTGTTGTTAATTCGATACGTTCTACTTTAACAAGATGAAATGTTGCATGTTATATCGTATCGATCCGTATGTTATTAGAGAGGTCGGATGCTTGATACTTCTTATTTTTTTCATATATGCCATAAAGCGAACTCCCAGATCCTGACATGCTTGCGTAAATAGCCCCCTGATGGTAAAGGTCGTTTTTTAATGCACCAATGATGGGGTGCGCATCCATAACGGGGGCTTCGAAATCATTAATCAATTCCTGCTTCCAAGTGGAGATGGGCTGTTGGATGATCGTCGAAATTAATTTATCCTTTTTACAGGGTTTTATTTGTTGAAAAGCCCAAGGGGTTGCAATATGAATTCCTGGATGTAAAATTACTATGGTGTAATTAGATAGGTTGCATGTAATAGGAGAGAGTAGTTCCCCCTTTCCAGTGGCATGACATGGGGTATCAAATAAAAAATAGGGGCAATCACTTCCTAATTTTTCTGCATAAATAATAAGTTGTTCCTGGCTAAGCCCAATTTCAAATAAAGCATTTAAAATTTTTAATGCCGAACTGCCATCACTTGATCCGCCGCCTAATCCTGCGCCCATGGGAATTATTTTATGCAAATGCATTTGTATGTCAGGAAGCGAAGGGAAATCGGCTTTTAATAAATGGTATGCTTTTAGGCATAAGTTGTTGCTGGTATCGCCAGGAATTGCTAATCCTGAATTTGAAAATGTGGTTGCTTGATTATTTTTTGCAGGCGTTATTTCAAGAATATCTTTTAAAGCAACTGGATAAAAAACTGTTTCTAAATCATGAAAGCCATCGGCTCTTTTAGCGACAATGGATAAGCCTAAATTAATTTTGCAATGGGGATATTGAATCATTATTTATGATTTCTTTTGCGCAGTTCTTTTATTGATCTCATCTCTGATATCTATTGCGCGAATATAGTCTTCCTGTTCTAAAACTTCTTTTAATAAATTATTCAATTCAACTAAGGATAACAAACTAAGGTCGTTTATTTTTGCAGGTTCGTTTACTGGGTGTTGCATGAATGGGTTTGTCTACATTTTCACTGGTTAATCCTGCTTGTTCTAAAATATTTGAATACACATAGATAGGGCAACCAAATCGAACGGCTAAGGCAATAGCATCACTGGTTCTGCTATCAATTTCAATGGTATCATTGGCGGTGAAGCAAACTAGCTTTGAATAAAAAATTCCTTCTTGTAAATCGCAGATGTATACTTCTTGTAATTGAACACCAAATGCGGTCATGAAATTTTTCATCAAATCATGCGTCAATGGTCTTGACGGATGCATATTTTCCAATGCAACAGCAATGGCTTGCGCTTCAAATCCACCAATAACAATGGGCAAACGGCGTAAGCCATTTACCTCACCCAATACAACTGCATATGAGTTTGACTGGGTAATGCTATGAGACAAGGCAACAATTTCTAGTTCAATTTTATGCATATTTCAAATTACCCCCTAAAGTTAAATAATTATGTTATTCGTTGTGCTTCATTTTTAAAATTGCAGCCGTGAATGCCGGCACAACTTCAAATGCATCTCCTACAACGCCATAATCTGCTGCTTTAAAAAAGGGAGCTTCGGGGTCCTTATTAATAACCACAATTGTTTTGCTTCGGTTAACGCCTGCTAAATGCTGAATGGCGCCCGAAATTCCAATCGCAATATATAAGTTAGGGGCTATTTGAATACCCGTTTGACCCACATGCTCATGATGCGGTCTCCAATCTGAATCCGATACAGGTCGGCTACAAGCAGTTGCGGCCCCTAATGCTTTTGCTAAATCTAATAAGATACCCCAGTTTTCTGGTCCCTTTAATCCGCGACCACCACTCACCACTAAATTCGCCTCGGTTAATGGAATTTCTCCTATTATTTTATTGACATTAGTTACTTTAACAGAAGCTGTGGGGATAGGTAAATTCATCTCCTCGATGGTAGCACTTGAATCATAGTTTTGAATACCAAAACTATTTTGATTAATTGCGATTACTTTTTTTGGTGTCTCAATTTTTATACTAGCAAACGCCTTTCCTGAAAACACTGTTTTTGTAACTTCAAAACCATTTTGTAAACTTGGTAAACTACAAGCACCGGTAACGATTCCTGCATCTAATTTAACTGCCACTGAAGGTGCAATTGCTTTCCCATTAATATTATGTGCAAATACAATTACCTCTGCATTCAAATTTGAAGCAGTTGTTGCAATTAAACTTGCATGAACTTTAGCGTCAAAATTATTTAAACTTTCATTGTTCAATTGATGCACTTTACTTGCCCCCAATTTACCTAGCGTAGTTAAATCATCATTGACAGTTCCTAATAGCAATGCTTCCGCACTACAACCTAATTGCTTTGCAATGGCGGCACCATAGGAGATGGCTTCATGCGATGACTTTTTTATTTCTTTTTCTGAATGATCTATATATATTAGTACCATAACTTTTTTTATTTTTAAACTCTTTTTACAAATCCGAAAAATGGATAATTATCAATGATTTTGTTAAATAACTTTTGCTTCCTCTTTTAATAGCTTAACTAATTCTTCCATTTGGTCAGGCGCAATTAATTTAACACCCGTTTTCGCTGGTGGTAAACTAAATTCTTTGATGCTGGTATGCGCATTCGTTGCAACAGGGTCTACCACTTTTAATGGCTTTGTTCTTGCCGCCATAATACCACGCATATTGGGGATTCTTTGTTCAGCCATTCCTTTTTGACAACTTATAATCATAGGAAGTATTACTTCATTGGTTTCTTCTCCACCTTCAATTTCACGTTGAATAGTAGCAGTATTGCCATTCACTTCTAAATGATTGGCTAGTGATACGTAGGGGAGATCTAATATTGCAGAAAGCATGGATCCTATACAAGCACTATTATAATCAATGGTTTCTTTTCCGGTCATGATTAAATCATAAGCTCCTTGTTTTGCGATCGCTGCAATTTGTTGTGCGATCACATAGGAGTCATTACTATTGCTATTGACACGGATGGCTTCGTCACCGCCTAATGCTAAAGCTTTTCTAATAATTGGTTCTGCCTCGGGTCCTCCAACAGTAATCAAATGAATATTGGTGGTAGGATCCTTTTCTTTTATTTCAATGGCTCTTACTAAGGAGTACCACTCGTCATAGGGGTTAATGATCCACTGAACACCGTTTTCATCGAACTTTGTATTACCTTCGGTGAACGCAATTTTAGCAGTGGTGTCGGGTGTTTTACTGATACAAACTAAAATGTTCATTGTATAAAATTTGATTTTGGTTGTTTATGCAACTAATGCAAATATAAGACAGTTTTTTTACCTACTATGCACTAAAATGAGTTCGGATGAATCGTATTGAAAAAATTAATGAATTTTTGAATCAACAACCCAAGGATAATTTCTTAAGGCATGCTTTGGCCCTTGAATACCTTAAAGTTGGGGAGGAACTTAAAGCGAGGGATTTGTTTATCGCCATACTCACCGAGTCGCCGGATTATGTAGGTTCCTACTACCATTTGGCCAAATGTTTGGAAAAATTAGGGGATAAAAAGGAGGCAATTGTTTGGTATGAAAAAGGGATGGCAGCGGCTAAGTTGGCGAAGGATGACCATGCTTATCGAGAATTGCAGGGCGCTTATGAGGACTTTGTTTATTAAAATTTTAATAGGAAGGATGCCCGGTTTTTGTAAAATAGCAGTAAGCTATTTTAGTTGCACTATCGGAGTCGATTGCTAATTTTGTCGTCAATGAGTTGAAAAAAGTCATCAGGTTTATAAGTTCTCCAAGCAGTAATTTCCATCAATTCAATATACCTATTTAATTTTTTTTGTAAAAAATCATATTGTGCAGCAGGGTGTAAGTTGACCATAACCGCCCAGCCTTCGTTGTCCGCTAATTCTTCATACCATTCCTCGTAATAATCACGGTCCCCATTGTGAAAATTGTATACGTATTCTCCTATCAAAATAAATTTATTAATGCCATAGGACATTAATGAATCCAACACTTC
>DOMR01000095.1 GCA_003509845.1 Chitinophagaceae bacterium
TATTTGGAAACTTTTAGGCAATGAATAAATACGAATTTAATGACCATAGATTCCCTTACAAATGGAATTTAGCAGATGGCTATCCAGCAAGAGGGATACAACCTAACGGATTAAAAGTATTTGGAACTTTTATTTGTGGTGGTGGTTCAACTATGGGTTATAAATTAGCTGGGTTTAATCACTTAGGAGGAGTAGAAATTGATCCACAGGTAGCTGATATTTATAAAACAAACCATAACCCAAAGCATTTTTATAATGAGGATATTAGGTTATTTAACCAAAGAACTGATTTACCTGATGAATTATATAATTTGGATTTATTAGACGGAAGCCCCCCTTGTTCAAGTTTTTCAATGTCTGGGAGTAGGGAAAAAGCTTGGGGAAAAGAAAAGCAATTTAAAGAAGGTCAAGCATTACAAACTTTAGATGATCTTGTATTTGAATATTGTAATACTATTATAAAATTACAACCTAAAGTGTTTTTATTGGAAAATGTAAAAGGTATTATTTTAGGTAATGCAAAAGCTTATTCTAAAAAAATTATACAAACAATGGAGCAAGCGGGGTATAATGTTCAAATATTCCTTTTAAATGGTGCGTCTATGGGGGTTCCACAAAGAAGGGAAAGGGTATTTTTTATAGGGCATAAAAAAAAATTAAACTTTAAACCTTTAAAATTAGATTTTAATGAAAAACCAATAACTTATAAAAATTTTAAATCAAACAAATTAGGCACTGAATTAACATTTGAAACCCGAAATGTATGGGAACAAAGACAACCAAATGATACAAGTTTATCAGATATTCATTTAAGAATTAGCGGCAAAGCTAAAAGATTTAATGCTGTATTTATTAAAGATGAAAAGGTAGCAAATACATTAGCTGCAGGTTCGGATTCAGTCCCAATTCGATATGATGTTCCGCATAGGGTTACAATGGACGAATGTAAATTAATTGGTTCTTATCCATTAGATTATAATTTTAAAAAAATAGCACCCAATTATCTTATAGGTATGTCAGTCCCACCATTAATGACAGCACAAATTGCGCATCAAATTTGGTTACAATGGTTTAAAACAGCATAAAAACAGCACAATGGCAAGTCAAGATATTATTGAGCATCAATTTAAACCAGGCGAATCAGGTAACCCAAACGGACGTCCGCGTAAGTATGTTAGCCTACTCAAAGAACAAGGTTATAAGCTAAGCGAAATAAACGACACAATCCAAGTAATGATGTCAATGGATATGGACGAACTTAAAAAGGTTTGGGATAATCCTAAGGCTACGATATTAGAAAAGACTATTGCAGCAGCTATGCGTAAGTCTTTAGAAAAGGGCAGCTTGTATTCTTTAGATACTTTACTAACCCGAGTTTATGGGAAACCAAAAGAGCAAGTTGACATTCAGCAAGATACAAGGATTGAGGTTGTATTTGTTGAAGGCAAAACTATTCTGTAAATAAACCAAATGAAAAATAAATTTAAAAATTGGCTTTACAAACCGAATCCTGAAGGCGTTAATAATTTTGACGTAATTTCATTATTTATAATAATGCCAACTTTATTTTATTTACTTTGCCGTTTAGTATGCGCATAGAATTACCAAACCCCCATATTAATCAAAAAAAGATATTAGAATGCGATAGGCGTTTTATTGTTGTAATGTGCGGAAGGCGTTTCGGTAAATCAGAACTATCCCAGATACTATCAATCAGCGAAGCAATTAAGGGCGGACAAGTTGCATACATAACGCCAACGTATAAATTGGCAAAGGCATTTTTTGAAAGACTAACGGCTGCTATCCCATTTAAAAACAATATCAGCAATCTTAAAATTTATTGCCCTAATAACGGATCTATTGAATTTTATACAGGCGAAAGGCTTGACAATCTAAGAGGGCGCAAGTTTAATTTAGTTATAATAGACGAGGCGGCTTTTATACCGGACTTAGAATCAGGATGGCAGAATAGTATCCGACCAACCTTAACCGATTATGAAGGCAAGGCGGTGTTCCTATCCACGCCCAGGGGCAAGAACTTCTTTTACTCAATGTTTATGAAGCAAGGCGAGAATGATTGGCAAAGTTTTAAATTCAGTACCTACGATAATCCATATATCAATACAAGGGAAATAGATGAGGCACGATTGCAGTTGCCAGAGGTTGTATTTGAACAAGAGTATTTAGCAAACCCTTCGGAAAATAGCGCAAACCCGTTCGGGAACGCCTATATTAAAAATTGCATCCGTCCTGTATCAAGTCAGCAAATCGTATCATACGGGATTGATCTTGCGAAGTCAGTTGACTTTACTGTTATCATAGGGCTTGATAATGGGGGCAACGTGGCTTATTTTGACCGCTTTCAAATGGATTGGCATAATACTAAGGAAACAATTAGAAGGCTCCCTGTTGCGCCTATATTAGCGGATAGCACGGGCGTAGGCGATCCTATCCTTGAGGATCTAAAAAGGGAAGGCATAAACATAGAAGGTTTAAAGTTTACAAGCCAATCAAAGCAACAATTAATGGAGGGATTAGCGCAAGCAATCCAGCAGGGCAAGATAGGCTATCCGGAGGGGGTAATCGTTGACGAGTTAGATATATTTGAATATCAGTTCACTGCTAACGGAGTTCGGTATTCCGCGCCTTCAGGATTCCACGACGATTGCGTTATGGCATTGGCTTTAGCTTGGCAAAATCACAATATCAAACGAGGTTCAGGGCGTTACGCCTTCGCTTAATCAATCAATACGGGTGCGTTTATCAATCAATAAAGGATAATTTGCCGTTTATCCTTATTATTTACCGTTCATCACATTTTTAGAAAATAGTTTGCCAAATGTTTGGAATCTGTGTAAAACCTGTGTTATATTTGTGGAACAATAACAAACAAATAAAAAACCAACGTTATGACAAAGCAACAATTAATCGCAAAAGCAACTGAAAAGAATTTTAAAATTGAATTTAGCAAAGACAGATTTGGCAATGAAATTATTGGTGTTAATAAAAACAATAATTGTTATCATTGGTTTCAAGTAATTGGTGAATATTTATTATTCAACCATACATATTCAATGAATACAGGTAAAAGCAATAAAGGAACTTTACACGGTTTGAGAATATTAAATTCATTAAATTAATTACTATCCCCCGCAGGGGTGCGACTGTCCAACGCACATTTAAAACTTATAACAATGCAAAACAGACTAAAAACACAACAGGACAAATTAAACGAGCATTACGCAAAAATGCAAAAGCAATACGCCAAAGAATCTTTGGGTACAGTTTGGTTCTTTATAATTATGGGCGTAGCTTTATTGTTAACCGCTTTAATTGAAAACTTATGACACCACAAAATAAAGCTTGGGAATTAGTACAAAAGTATTTAAAATATCAACATTACCTTGAAAATGATGCATGGAATCAATCAAAGGAATGTGCATTAATAGCAGTAGATGAAATAATAGAAGTAACTGCACCTTATTGTGATAGATATGAGCCTTATTATTTAGAATTGAAGGCAGAAATGACACAACAATATTGGCAAGAAGTTAAACAAGAAATAATAAACTTATAATTATGCCATATTCAACTTGCTGCGGTGCGCACACTAACTTTGAAGAAATTGGGATTTGCCCGGATTGTTTAGAACATTGCGATTGGGAAGAAGAAGACGAAGACGAAGAAGATGCCGACAACCAAATTGAACAGAATAAATTAAACGCATTATAAACTTACGCCGCCTGAAGAAATTTTAATATTTAATAACAAAATATAGTAATTACGGGAACTTTGGGCGGCTTTTTTAAAACTAACTTATGACAAAGAATAATTATTTAATGGGTCAGGAATATTTGCTTCGCCTTGAAAACGAATGCTTAATTGAAAAGATTGCAAAGATTGAAAAGGAATTGGGATTAAAAGAAAAGGAAATTAAAGATTTAAGGATTCAATTAAAAATGGTTAATTTAGCAATGTCAGATATTTCATAAAGCTTATACAATGATAAAAAACTTTGAAGACATAACCTGTGAATTGACGCCCGACGAAAAGCGTTTAGTCCCTGTAATTATTAGGGGGTTAAATTTGAAAAGCAAAGCCAATCCAATTAAAGGCGCTGACATAGTCGCAGCAATAAACGGGCAAAAAGAAAGGTACGGAATTAAACAATTTTCTGAACCGCGTTTGCGTAAAATCGTTAACTTTATAAGGACAGAAGGAATATTGCCGGTAATTGGGACGTCAAACGGTTATTATGTATCATACGACCCTGACGAACTGAACGGGCAAATTGAAAGCTTAACACAACGCGCTGACGCCATAATGTCAAGCGCTAACGGATTAAAAAAATTTATAATATGAAACCAAAATTTAAACTAATTTGTGATGCTGGAATGTATGAAGCCGATACCTTTTTTGCTTTAATTATTGAAGTATTAAAGCACAGGTTTTGGCATCTAAGAAAGCACGGCAAATGGATTGATTAAAACTATAATATGAAACAATTAATCGACCTTCGGGATTGGGTGGATCAGCAATGCAAGACAGGGCAGCCCTTTACTTGCGCGGACGTACTTAATAAGATAGATGAAATGTTAGAATCCGACGATGATATTCAGGAACTTTTAGTAACTTCGTGCTATGAAATGGAATAACATTAGCGTTTGGCAATATCAGAATATTGTAAAAACCCTTGCAAATAAAGAGG
>DOMR01000142.1 GCA_003509845.1 Chitinophagaceae bacterium
TGACTCAATCTTCTAAATTCATTTTATGAAAAAAGCGATGCGCAATTGGTGCAATTAAAACACCAATGCTTGTAATAAAAATAACGCCACTAAATAATGCATAAAAAGAAGAGAAAATTTTTCCCCAAAAAGTTTCAATGGTTACCACAGGTCCCATACCTCCTAATATCATTGACGCATTGTGCACTGCATCAATCCAAGACATAGGCCCAGTAAATTTGTAACCGATGATGCCCATTAATAAGCAGGTGCCTAAAATAATTAATGTCCACATAAAATGAGTGAATACCCGTTTTAAGAAAACGCTACGTTCTGCAATAGGTTCACTTTTATGCTCGTATTTAAGTTTGAAAATCCCGGCGTTGTGATGTGGTTTCATTTCCTATAGTCATTTCATGTAAAATTAGCAGAAAATCCTTGTTGTAACTGACTTTAGTTCAGTTTTACCTACTTATTTATGCCATTATAACCTATATCATAGTTTGGCTGCTCATTTGAGCCTACTTTGTTATAATAAATACAATTATGAATTTAAGTCAATATACCATTAAAGCGCAGGAGGCGATTCAGTCGGCGCAGCAATTAGCTTATAACAATAAGGATGCTGCTATAGAAACACTGCATTTATTAAAAGCTATTTTGTTAGACAAGGATAGCTCAACTGAATTTTTATTAAAAAAGAATAATTTAAATCCACTGTTGATTATGCAGAAAGTAGATGCTGCTTTGCCAGGTTTGCCTAAGCAGGCCAGTGGGGAACCTGCAACAAATTTAAGTAGGGATTTGAATAGTGTATTATTAAAAGCAAATGGGGCACTTAAAACATTTGGTGATGAGTTTGTCACGGTGGAACATTTATTAATTGCAATTTTACAAGTGAGTGATGCGGCTTCTAAAATTTTAAAAGATGGAGGACTAACAGAAAAAGGATTGGTGGCTGCTATTAAAGAATTAAGGAAAGGGGAAAAAGTACAATCTGCAACGCAGGAAACACAATTTCAATCCTTATCAAAGTATGCAAAAAACTTAAACGAGTTAGCCAATAAAGGGAAGTTGGATCCAGTGATAGGTCGTGACGAAGAAATTAGAAGAACCTTACATATCCTTTCAAGAAGAAGTAAAAATAATCCCATTTTAGTGGGTGAACCTGGGGTGGGTAAAACTGCCATTGCGGAAGGATTGGCCATGCGTATTGTTAATGGCGACGTGCCTGATAATTTAAAAAGTAAAATAATTTTTGCTTTAGATATGGGGCAATTAATTGCAGGTGCAAAATACAAGGGAGAATTTGAAGAGAGATTAAAAGGGGTCGTGAAGGAAGTGGCGGATAGTGATGGAGGGATTATTTTATTTATAGATGAGATTCATACCTTGGTAGGTGCAGGAGGTGGTGAGGGCGCGATGGATGCAGCGAATATTTTGAAACCAGCATTGGCAAGAGGGGAATTAAGAGCGATTGGTGCGACCACTTTAAATGAGTACCAAAAGTTTTTTGAAAAAGACAAAGCATTGGAGCGTCGTTTTCAAAAAGTAATGATTGATGAGCCAAGTAAAGAAGATGCAATTTCTATTTTAAGAGGCTTAAAGGAAAGATATGAAACGCATCATCATGTGCGCATTAAGGATGAAGCCATTATTGCCGCCGTTGAATTATCGACCCGTTATATCACGGATCGTTTTTTACCTGACAAGGCCATTGATTTAATTGATGAAAGTGCAGCAAAGTTAAGATTGGAAATGAATTCAATGCCTGAGGAGTTGGACACTTTAATTCGTCAAATTCGCCAACTTGAAATTGAAAGAGAAGCGATTAAACGGGAAAATAATCCGGAGCAACTAAAAGCCTTAAATATTGAAATAAGTAATTTAACGGTACAGCAAGATACTTTAAAAGCAAAGTGGTCGGAAGAGAAAGAGTTGGTAGATAAAGTACAAGCAACAAAGTCAAATATCGAAAAATTAAAACAAGAAGCTGAAGTTGCTGAACGAAATGGTGATTATGGAAA
The DNA here is from genome assembly GCA_003509845.1 of Chitinophagaceae bacterium. Taxonomy (GTDB): domain Bacteria; phylum Bacteroidota; class Bacteroidia; order Chitinophagales; family Chitinophagaceae; genus Sediminibacterium. Next base: position 2,007 of record DOMR01000142.1, read on the forward strand.
GGTGGCGGAAATAAGATATGGAAAAGTGAAAGAACAAGAAACGAATTTGTTGGAATGTTCCAAGCAATTGAATGAAATGGGTGCACACGGCAAGCGTTTAATGAAGGAGGAGGTGGATGCGGAAGATATTGCTGAGAATGTTGCTAAGGCCACCGGTATCCCAGTGAGTAAAATGATGCAGTCAGATAGAGAAAAATTATTGCATTTAGAGGAAGAGTTGCATAACAGAGTTGTAGGTCAGGAGGAGGCGATAAGCGCGGTATCTGATGCAATTAGAAGAAGCAGGGCGGGTTTACAAGATCCTAAAAAACCCATTGGTTCATTTATATTTTTAGGAACCACTGGTGTTGGTAAAACAGAGTTGGCAAAAGCATTGGCTAATTATTTATTTGATGATGATGCCATGATGACGCGGATTGATATGAGTGAGTACCAGGAAAAACATGCAGTTTCAAGATTGGTTGGCGCGCCTCCAGGCTATGTGGGTTATGATGAAGGGGGACAATTAACGGAGTCGGTTCGAAGAAAACCCTATAGTGTGGTGTTATTAGATGAAATTGAAAAAGCGCATCCCGATGTTTGGAATATTTTATTACAAGTTTTGGATGATGGTCATTTAACGGATAATAAAGGAAGGACGGTGAATTTTAAAAATACCATTATTATTATGACTAGTAATATTGGGAGTCATTTAATTCAAGATGCATTTGAAGATGTCAATGAAACCAATGTGGAAGAAAAAACAGCGCAGTCCAAACTGGAGGTTATGGCATTATTAAAACAAACCATTCGTCCTGAATTTTTAAATAGGGTAGATGAAATAATCATGTTTTCTCCTTTATTACAAAAACAAATGGCTGCGATTGTAAAAATCCAATTAAGCAACTTAAAATCTTTGGTTGCTGAAAATGGAATGCAAGTTGATTTTTCAGACTATTTGGTGGAATATTTATCAGAACAGGGCTTTGATTTGCAATTGGGGGCAAGGCCTTTAAAAAGGTTGATACAAAAAATGGTTGTGAATGAGTTTAGTAAAAAAATATTAAGTGGTGAGATAGATAAAACCAAAAAGATTTTGATTGACATTTTTGACGGGGTGGTGGTATTTAGGAACGAGGCTTAGTGGGATGATGATTTTGGAAATAGTTGCTTCAGGCTAACTGCTTTTTGAAATATACCTTAGTACTTGTATATTTGATCAATTCTTTTCAAGCATTATGGCAAATCCCAAAAAAGCAGCAGTTGGTTTTATATTCATCACCATTTTAATTGATGTGATGGGTTTTGGGATCATTATTCCAGTGGTACCTCAATTATTGCAACAGTTATTACATGTAACGGATCGTACTAATATTAGTGCCATATCACAGCCTGCCATATTTTTAACCTTGATCTATGGGCTTACGCAATTTGTTTTTGCACCCATTTTGGGAAGCTTGAGTGATCGATATGGTCGCAGACCGGTCTTACTTTTTTCCTTACTTGGTTTTGGTTTAGATTATATTTTTTTAGCTTTTGCGCCAACGATTGGTTGGTTGTTTATAGGAAGAATGATTGCAGGAATTACGGGTGCTAGTATCACTACTGCTACCGCATATATGGCTGATATAAGTAATGAAAAAAACAGGGCACAAAATTTTGGTATGATTGGTGCTGCTTTTGGTCTTGGTTTTATCATCGGCCCTATGTTGGGAGGTTTATTGGGAGAATTAGGAACTAGGATTCCATTTTTGGTAGCCGCAGGATTAGCACTGGTGAATGCTTTGTATGGCTATTTTGTATTACCCGAATCCTTAGATATGGAACACCGTCGCTCATTTGATATCAAAAGAGCCAACCCGGTGGCATCCTTATTAAAACTAAAAAAATATCCAGCAGTACTTGGTTTAATTTGCTCATTACTTTTAATTTATTTAGCAGCGCATTCTGTGCAAAGCAATTGGAGCTTTGCCAACATCAATAAATTTGGATGGACACCTAAAATGATTGGCATCTCATTGGCAGTAGTTGGGGTATTAGTTAGTTTAGTACAAGGCTTACTCATTAGAGTGGTAAATCCAAAATTAGGAAATGAAAAAAGTGTTTACATTGGAATTGCATTATATGCCATTGGATTAACATTATTTGCTTTTGCAACACAAGGATGGATGATGTTTTTGTTTTTGGTGCCTTATTGTTTTGGGGGAATTTCAGGACCTGCTTTACAAGCGCTAATTTCGGCACATGTTCCAAAAAATGAACAGGGAGAATTGCAGGGATCATTAACAGGATTAAATAGTTTGACCACTATTTTTGGCCCATCGATGATGATTGGATTGACCTCTTATTTCTCTATTAAAAATGACCCAGCGCATATCTACTTTCCGGGTGCCGCCTTTCTATTCGGTGCCTTATTAATGGGATTGAGTGCAATAATTGCTTACTGGGTGTTAAAACACGATACGACTGCCTCAAAGCAGGTATAATATTGGGGTATAATCAGTGACTGTTTGTTATATTTGTGCCTAATATAATAGGAAAATATGACGCCATTAATGACCCAGTTAAATGAAACTTCGTCCTTTATTCAATCAAAAATAAAAGATAGCGCGCATACAGCGATTATCTTGGGAAGTGGATTAGGAAATTTAGCAACCCAAATTCAAGTAGAATTTGAAATTCAATATACGCAGATTCCTCATTTTCCAGTGAGTACGGTGGAAGGCCATAAAGGTCGATTAATTTTAGGCACTTTAAATGGGGTTAAGGTTTGGGTGATGGAAGGTAGGTTCCATTTTTATGAAGGCTACTCTCCTGAACAAGTTGCTTATCCAGTGCGTGTCTTAAAATTATTAGGCGTTGAAAATTTAATTTTATCTAATGCGGCAGGAGGGGTTAATATTGATTATGAAGTGGGCGATTTGATGATTATTAAAGATCACATCAGTTTATTCTCCATTAATCCACTGATTGGCAAAAACGAATCAGACTTAGGTACTCGATTCCCAGATATGAGTGAGCCTTACGCGCAAAGTTTTATTGATCAAGCAAAAGCAATTGCCGCGAAGCATCAAATTAAAGTACATGAGGGTGTATATGTTGGTGTGACTGGTCCTACTTTTGAAACAAGAGCCGAATATAAATTAATTAAAGCAGTGGGTGGCGATGTGGTTGGAATGAGTACAGTGCAAGAAAATATTGCAGCAGTACATTGTGGCATGAAAGTTTTTGCGATAAGCGTCGTGACTGATTTAGGAATTCGTGAAGATAATAATGTGATAACACATGCTGAAGTATTAGAAGCAGCCAATGCCGCGGAGCCAAAGTTGACACTTATTATTAGTGATTTAGTTAAACAAATTTCCTAATTCAATATTTCGCATGTCATTTACGCAGCGTATTATTTTTTTAAGTATCCTCCTTTGTAGCCTTCAGATTCAGGTTAAAGCACAAAAGGTTTTACAAGCCACAAATGATATGATGGGTGGTGGCGGGATGGGTGGATTTTCAGGGGGAAGACCTGCTGCTAAAAAAGGGAATGACTCACTTCAGTTAAGGGATAAAAATGCAGATTCAATTACCATTTATTATAAGTTGTATAATAGCAATGACATCAAAAAAATGGATACCAGTATCAATGATTTTTTTGTACACTATCCATTGCCCTATACACATTATAATTTGGGAAATTTAGGTGCAGCAAGCAAGTCGTATTTGACTAATAACATTCAAAACGCGGGTTTGGACTTAGGCTTTCATGCATATGATGTATATAATTTTACTTTAGAACAAACTCCTTTTTATCAAACCACAAGGCCTTTTACTGAGTTAGGCTATTTGATTGGCGGAAAGGGGGAACAATTAATTGAAGTTAAGCATACGCAAAATAAAAAGCAGCAATTAAATTTTGCCTTTGATTATCGATTTAGTAATTCCCCCGGGAATGTAAAAAATCAAAGTGCCAATGTAAATAATATGCGTATGACCGCGCATTTTCAATCCAAAAGAAAACGCTATGAATCTTTCTTTACCATGATTTCAAACAAAGCGGCCTCTTCTGAAAATGGGGGATTGATCAAAAGTGATTTATTAGATAGTCTGTCATTAGGCAATCCCTATGAATTAGATACGAGATTGGGTGTGAGCGGCATGACCTTTAAAAACCCATTTAATACTTCAATTTCAACGGGTACTACCTACAAGGACAATATATTTTTATTAAAGCAAACCTATGATGTGGGCCAAAAGGATTCCATTGTAAAAGATACGGTTACTACTTATATGTTTTATCCAAGATTACGTTTCCAAAATGAAATCAAGTATAAGACAAGTCAATTCTTATTTAACGACCAAAATCCAGATTCGGTAAGATATCAGGACTATTTCAATTTTACACTTCCTGCTGGCAAGGAAATGACTTTTCAAGATAATTGGAAAGTGTTGAATGATGAATTTAGTTTGATCAGCTATCCCCAAAAAAACAATAGTAATCAATTTTTACAACTAGCTACTGGCTATATCAATTATACTGCCAGCTTCCCTAATCAATCCGGATGGAGTAATTATGATTTATATGCATTTGCGGTTTATAAAAATAAAACTAGAAATCAGTTATGGGATATGTTGGCCTCGGGGAAGTTATATATCAATGGCTATCATTCTGGTGATTACGAAGCCAAGGTTTATTTGTCTAGAATTTTGAATGCAAAGGGGAATTATATGAAGTTGTCCTTCCAAAATTACAATCGAACCCCCTCCGCTAACTTATTGGGTCGTACACAATTCCCAATCATTGGACTTGGAGGTATAAAAAAAGAAAATACCATTGATTTGATGGGGGTCATTGGTAATTATAAATCAGAATGGTTAGCGCAAGTAAATTACCAACTCATTAATAATTATAATTATTTTTCTAATGGTTATCAGGCGAATACCTATTCAGGCGCAATTAGTTATTTGCGTATTCAAGCCGAGCAAAAATTAAAATTATCAACGCATTGGAACTGGTACAATCAACTAAATGTGCAATTGGTGGATCAATCAAGTCCTATTCACGTACCCTTAATATTAACCAGGCAGCGCTTGGCGTTTGAGGGTAATTTTTACAAAAATTTAAATTTATCTACAGGACTGGAATTGTTATATCACACCGCTTATAAAGCGGATGGGTATATGCCGTTCACCGGACAATTTTATACACAAAGTAATTACACTTTAACAAATAGGCCTATTGCCAATGCTTTTTTGCATTTCATGATCAAAAGATTAAAGGCATATATCCGACTAGAAAACTTAAATACACTGATACCCACCAGTGAAAAATTGGGCCCTTCCTATAATTTCTCAGCGCAAAATTATCCGACCAATAGTTTGTGGTTTAGGGTGGGTATATGGTGGAATTTCATCAATTAATTCTTATCCCATCAGGGTATAAATCCATGACAGTATTGCTTTTGACCAATAGATATGACCCTACACACTATTTGGTTAATTTTAGATTATTTGGGTATAAAAAGTTGGGGAAAATCGTTAACTTTAGGCAGTGAGGAAAGCAACGATTATATTTTTAACTACGCTCTATATTTTAGGGGCTACTGAGGCATATCAGTTGCTTAAATTGCCATTTTTATTTGAACATTATAAAACGCACCAAAAGTTTAATCAACAATTAACTTTTTCTAAATTTATTGATATTCATTATTTCACCACAGCTACTTACGATTCGGATTATCAACAGGACATGCAATTGCCTTTTAAAACATCCAACAGAACTGTTTCATTGTTGAATTTTGATAGTTACTTTATTGCAAAATTATTTATTGAGCCTATTGTTTTTTTTACTTCACAAAAAAAACACCCATTATACAATGATCGGGATTATGCGTCTAATAAATTAGATAATATTTTTCAGCCACCTCGCGCATAAGTTTCATTTCGGTCCTTCTTTTTTTTGCATAATTCATTTATGCTATCATTTACTATTTGAATAAGAAATATTTATGTTAAATAAAATAATAACCTATTCTATAAAGAATAAGTTAATCGTTGGATTATTTGTGGTTTCGCTCATTGGATGGGGCGCTTATCAGGTAACACAATTGCCTATAGATGCGGTTCCTGATATCACAGATAATCAAGTACAAGTTATTACAGTATCGCCAGCGCTTGGCGCAACAGATATAGAAAGGCTGGTCACTTTCCCCATTGAGCAAGCCTGTAGCAGTATTCCTGGCACGAAACAAATAAGAAGCTTCTCTAGGTTTGGACTTTCATTGATTACGATTGTGTTTGAAGATAAAATTGATATTTACTGGGCAAGGCAACAAATAAGTGAAAAATTGCAAAAAGTACAGCAGGATATTCCACCTGGCACAGGCACACCCGAATTAGCCCCAGTGTCAACAGGATTGGGTGAAATATTTCAATATGTAGTTAGGCCATTAAAAGGGTATGAATCAAAGTTTGATGCAATGGAGTTAAGGACAATTCAGGATTGGATTGTTAGACGACAATTGATAGGTACACCAGGCGTTGCTGAAGTAGCAAGTTTTGGTGGTAAATTAAAACAGTATGAAATTTCGGTACGTCAAGATCAGTTAAAATCCTATGGGCTTACCATTTCTGATATCTTTTCTGCCTTAGAAAAAAATAATCAAAATACGGGAGGTGCTTATATTGAAAAAGGGCCTACTGTACTATATATAAGAAGTGAGGGATTAACTGTTAATATTGCTGACATTGAAAAAATTGTAGTTAAGCAAATGTCTAATGGCAATCCACTATTAATTAGAGATATTGCCAAAGTACAATTAGGATCAGCCATTCGTTACGGTGCCATGACCTTTAATGATGAAGGGGAAGTAGCTGGTGCGGTGGTCATGATGTTGAAAGGTGAAAATTCATCCTTGGTAGTGAAGAGGGTCAAAGATAAGATTGCTGAAATTCAAAAGATGCTACCAGAGGGTGTGGTCATTGAACCATTCTTGGATAGAACCAAAATGGTCAACAATGCGATTAGTACAGTAAAAACAAATTTAATGGAAGGTGCATTAATTGTAATTTTTGTACTTGTATTTTTTCTAGGAAATTTAAGGGCTGGTTTAATTGTTTCATCGGTAATTCCATTATCAATGCTATTTGCCATTATATTGATGAATATGTTTGGTGTTGGTGGGAACTTAATGTCATTAGGGGCTATTGATTTTGGATTAATTGTCGATGGTTCTGTAATTGTGATAGAAGCTATTTTACATCGATTCGCACACTCGAAACATTTTAGAACATTGGTCCGAGTGAATCAAGGGGAAATGGACGAGGAAGTGGGTAAGTCAACCGGGTCCATGATTAAGTCCGCCGTGTTTAGTCAAATCATCATCTTAATTGTATACATCCCAATTTTATCATTGGAAGGTATTGAAGGAAAGATGTTTAAGCCAATGGCATTCACTATTGCTTTTGCCATTTTCGGTGCATTTATATTGTCGATTACTTATGTGCCGATGATGGCTGCTTTATTTTTAAATAAAAAATTAAATCATAAAAAGAATATTACGGATAGGTTAATGATTTGGTTAGAACGATCGTATCAGCCATTTTTAAAAATGGTATTAAAGATACCAAAGACAGTTATTGGCATAACTGTCCTATTATTTTTCGTTTCTGTTGGCTTATTGATGAATATGGGAGGTGAATTTATACCACAGTTAGAGGAAGGCGATTTTGCTGTTGAGACAAGAGTTTTAACTGGAAGTAATTTGAATAATACCATTGCGTCGACTCAAAAGGCGACTAAATTATTACTTCAAAATTTTCCAGAAGTGGAAAAGATAGTCACTAAAATTGGAAGCGCCGAAATCCCAACCGATCCAATGCCTTTCGAAGCAGGTGATATGATGATCATTTTAAAAGATAAAAATGAGTGGACTTCTGCTAAAACTTTTAGTGAATTAAGTATGAAAATGACAAAAGTTTTGGAGCAGGTTCCGGGTATTACTGTTGGGTTTCAATACCCTGTTCAAATGCGGTTTAATGAATTAATGACGGGTGCTAGACAGGATGTGGTCTGTAAAATATTCGGCGAAAACTTAGATACGCTTACTCATTATGCAGCGCGATTAAATGGGATCATTCAAACGGTGGATGGTGCGGTTAATATTTATGAAGAAAAAGTGACAGGTATGCCGCAGGTGGTGATTAAATATAATCGAGATGGTATGGCGAAATACGGTTTAAATGTAGAAGACGTGAACAGGGTGGTTAACAGTGCATTTGCGGGACAAATTGCAGGTCAGGTATATGAAGAAGAAAAAAGATTTGATATGGTGGTTCGTCTTGAGGGGGAATCAAGAAAAAGTTTAGCCGATATACAAAACTTAAATATCACCACCGCGAATGGTATGCAAATTCCATTGTCCTATGTTGCAGGGATTGAAGAAATTGAAGGTGTTAATCAAATCCAAAGAGAAAATACAAAGCGTCGTATCATTGTTGGGTTTAATATTAATGGGCGTGATGTACAAACCATTGTCAAAGAACTTCAAACGAAAATTGGCCAACAACTTAATTTGCAAAAAGGCTACACCATTGTGTATGGTGGTTCTTTTGAAAATATGACTGCTGCAAAAGACAGATTAAGTATTGTGGTTCCTATTGCATTATTCCTCATTTTTTTATTGCTTTATTTTGCCTTTGGTTCAGTCAAGCAAGGATTGCTAATTTATACGGCAATACCTTTATCTGCAATGGGGGGTATTTTTGCGCTATGGGCAAGAAGTATGCCGTTTAGTATTTCCGCAGGCGTAGGTTTCATTGCATTATTTGGCGTTGCGGTATTGAATGGTATATTGTTAGTGACCGAATTTAATAGACTAAAATCGGAAGGGTGGCATGATATATCACGTATTGTAATTCATGCGACTAAATCCAAATTAAGAGCCGTATTAATGACCGCACTTGTACCCGCACTTGGTTTTATTCCAATGGCTATTAGCACAGGCGCAGGAGGCGAGGTTCAAAAGCCTTTGGCAACGGTCGTTATCGGTGGATTAATTATTTCAACGATGTTAACTTTATTTGTACTACCTGTGATGTATTTGCTATTTGAAAAAGGAACAAAATATTTGACCATGAATAAAAATGCATCCATCACTATTTTAATACTTTTATTGTTTGGACAAGCAAGCTTCGCGCAAAATAAAATAAGTCTTAGTGCTGCAATAGATACTGCATTAAAGAATAATACAGCCTTACGTGCATCCAATATGGATGTAGATTATTATAAAGCATTAAGGAAGAGTCATGTAGATATAGATAAGACATTATTTGATTTTGGATATGGAAAAATTAATAGTTTTCAAAATGATAATCGGGTTTTGATCTCTCAAAATATCCAATTCCCTGGTGTTTACAAAAGTCAGGGGGATATCAATAAAACAAACTTGGTGATGAGTGAGTTAAGTAAATTAACCAATGAGATTGAATTAAAAGCATTGGTTAAGAATAAGTACTATCAGCTATTAGTATTGCAAAATAAAAAGCAACTACTTATGCAGGCAGATAGTATTTATAGCGCTTTTGTTACCAAGGCGAATCAGCGTTATAATGCCGGAGGTGCTGATGTTTTAGAAAAAGTAACAGCCGAAAGTCAGTTGGCGCAAATTTCAAATCAATTACAAACACTGACACTAGCCTACGATATCAATCTGAATGCGTTTAATTATATATTAAATAGCACTAACACCTATGAACCAGCTTCAGCAAAATTAGAGATTTTATTGACGCAGCTGCCCGATGTATATGCCATACAGCAAACGCCCGTAGTTCAAATGGGTGAACAAAAAGTAGTATTAGCGGAAAATCAACAAAAACTGGAAAAAGGCAAGTTGCAACCTTCCTTCAATCTGGGTTATAACTCATCCACCATTATTGGCTGGCAGCCTACAGGACAAGGGAGTGAATCCTATTTTGGAAGTAATCATCGATTTGGTGCAGTTAACTTGGGGCTATCTCTTCCAATATTTTCAACTGCCCAAAAATCAAAAATTGCTGCAAGTAAAGTTCAAATTGAACAAAATAAATTAGAAAGCTTGGCGCTACAGCAGCAATTAAGCTCAAATTTTAAATATTTACTAAATGCCTATCTACAAAATAATAAATTAGTCATTGCCTATCAAAAAAATATGTTGCCCAATGCTACACTCCTTATTGAAACTGCAGGGCGAAAAATAAATGCGGGGGAGATTACTTATTTAGAATGGGTGATGATAATAAATCAAGCAATTCAAATAAAAAGTGAATATTTAAATTATATTCAACAATTAAATGAAAATGCGATTGAATTAGAAAAATTAACTGCTACAAAATAAAGAAAAAAATATTTATGAAATCAAATCAAATTTTAGCCATCGCAGGGATTAGTTTAATGTTGGCATGTACTGCAAATAAAAAAGAGGAACAAAAAGTAGTAGCCAGTTCAATGAAACAGGACAGTACTATTTTGAATGTGGTTCGTTTAACTGCAGCGCAATTAAAAACAGCCAATTTAACTACTGGACAGGTTCAAAATAGGGACATGCACCAAGTTTTAAAAGTGAATGGTTTAATTGATGTACCACCAAGTAATATTGTTTCTATCAGCATTCCTTTGGGAGGGTACTTGAAAAAAACGAACTTAATTCCAGGTATGTTTGTTAAAAAAGGAGCCTTACTTGCTGTAATTGAGGATCCAATATACATTCAACTCCAACAGGATTATTTAACAGCAAAAAGTAGGTTAGCCTACTTAGAAGCTGATTATATTAGGCAGCAGGATTTAAATATGACAAAATCCACCAGTGATAAAATATATCAATTGGCTAAAAGCGATTTTGAGAGTCAAAAATATTTAGTCAAATCATTGCAGGAAAAATTAAAACTTATCGGAATTGATCCCACCCAATTAAATGAAACTTCAATTTCAAGGTCTATCAATTTCAATGCACCCATTGGCGGCTATGTTACAAAGGTGAATGTTAATATTGGGAAGTATGTTACGCCCACGGATGTGTTATTCGAAATTGTAGATCCAAGTGACTTACATGTAAGATTAATTGTTTACGAAAATGATGTACCCAATTTGAAAATAGGGAATGAAGTGATATTTACGACCAATAACGATTTGACAAAAAAATATGTAGCGCATGTGGCAGTCATTACCCCTAATATCAATGAAGAACGAACCACTGATGTGCATTGTCATTTAGTTAATGAGAATGTTCGTTTATATCCTGGGACTTATGTCAATGCTGAAATTTCTTTAAATAATGCAAAAGTGGACGCATTACCTGAAGAGTCCATTGTGAAATGGGAAAACAAACCATTTATATTTATTAAACAATTGGACCAATCCTATAAATTAGTTGCAGTAGAATTAGGCGTAACTACGAATGGGTTTATTGAAGTGAAAACGAATTTAAAAGGTCAGGACATCGTTCTGAATAATGCCTATACCTTATTAATGAAACTAAAGAATAGTGCGGAGGAATAGCTAATTGATAATGTATTTAAAATTTATTTTTCGAAATAGGCCAAACTGCCACCTACCCAGGTGGCAGTTTGGTTATAATTAACACCGATCATTTTACCTTTGCTTAATCTAGATAAGTTTAAAGTGGCGATGTATTTTTGTGTGGGCTTATCCCAAAAGTAAAATAGTCTTATTTCTGCTTTAGCAAAACCATCTGGTGTTTCAACGCATGGCGCATAATTTACTTTTTCTTGCATTATCCAGTTTGCAGGATCTAAAATTGTATCAAAATCGGAGGATTGAACATCAATAATAACTCCTTGGCCTGCAAAAGAAAATAAGGGCTTGAGTATATATTTTTCTAAATCAGTTGGGATACTTTTTATTTGGTCGACAAATTGTGTTTTAGGTATACAATGATGATGTAAATAGGGGAGTAGGTATTTGCTTATTCTAAAAAAATGGTTGGGGTGGGTAACCCAACTTACATTCAGGTCGGCATATAAAATTGCTGCTTTTTCCTTTATTTCCTCCGGTTGATTTTTTAATTCATCAGTTACGATGCGATTATATATTCGGTCAATTTTGATATCTATCCCTTCGCGTTGGTAGTATAAGGAGTTCCCTTTTTTGAATATCTCAGTAATACAAACAATCGGTATATTTAAATAATGTTGCGTACAATAAAAATCAACTCTTGTTTTTTGTTGATTTGGTAATAGCTCTAGTAAAATAGTATGTTCCCCCAGTTCGCCTTTAATAATAGTGGATAAGTGGCGTAGGTATTTTTCCTTAGTATAGCCATTTAAATAGGGGGTCACATTTTCGGGAATAGTATAGCAGTTTCGTATTGCCTCGTCCTGAAGCACTTCAAATGCAAATAAGGACGGGAAGCCTTGAAGTTCAATTAATGCAGGTGCCATTTCATTTTGATTATTATTGGCAATGGCGAAATCCATCACCATACATTCGGGAAGGCCTTTTTCGTTGGGGGTACTTTTTGTATTTTGTAAGGATTTTTCGGTCTTGGCTATAAAATCACCAGCTAAAATTTGAGCACATACATATTCGCCTACTTCAAGTAGTTGTGTTTTAAATGCTGCTGTGAGGAATAGTGGGGTTTCTGCAATTCTGAAATCAACTGAATTAGGATATAACCCATTGATATAATTGAGGTATGCCTGATATTTTGTCTCGTTAAATTCCGCATTAAATTGCTTTCTATATAATGGGATCATACTTTGTTTTTTAATTCCCAAAAGCGAGGTTCAGAAAATTTGGAATAAAATGCGCATGTGTTTTTGGCAATTTTTCTGGATCCATCAATTTGCTAATGATTACCTCCCATTTTTGCGCTCCAAAATTATCAATAATATTTCTTTTCATTTTTTCTTCATTAAAAAAATTAAGCAAAACATTTTTTTCTCCTTCCGGATGAAATTGCACGCCGTACATGATATCACTAAATTTTATAGCCATAATTGCCCTTTCCAAAGGGACATGTGGACGATGTTTTTCAAGCGCAATAATTTTTGCACCTAAGGCATTTATATTTTCATCATTGGGTTCAATGATTTGATAAAGCCTACTTTCTAAACTATAAAATGGGTCATTCAAATTTGCGAAAATAGGATCTTCCACTAATGGATGCACTGGAAGGACGCCAATTTGTGTTGATTTTCTTAAACATACATTACCAAAATTAAAATGGCGACAAGCAATTTGAAAACTATGACAAATGAGTAATACAGGTTTCTTGATCAAAAGCATATCCTGCAACCATTTTACATATAGGTTATCCCATGCGCTTCCTTGAGAATCAATAGGAGAGCCGGGCCCACCAGAGGATAAGTAAATATCAAAACTGTGATCGGGTATTTCACCTTTATGTCGCAGTGGAAATATTTGATACTCCAAATCAATACTCCGCTGCTTACTCCAATTGTTTATGATAGCTATAATACATGCCAACCCCAAATTACTGGTATCATCATACATATCAATGATAGCAATTTTAATGGGGGTGCTGGCCATTATAGGTAGCTTAGGTTAGTCTTAGGGGTCAATGTCAATAATGTTTCATACATTAAGTGTATTGTATCTATGATATCTTTTTTATGTATCATTTCAACAGTCGTATGCATATATCTTAATGGTAAGGATATTAGTACAGAAGGACAACCATCGTTTGCATATGCAAAGCTATCAGTATCTGTACCAGTACTTCTGCTTAATGTTCTAAACTGCACGGGTATTTTTTTCGCAATGGCTGTATTTTCCACAATCGCCAATAATTTGTTGTGAATGGCAGGAGCGTAGGCAAGTGATGGTCCTTTGCCACATTGAATATCACCTTCAATGGCTTTATTAATCATTGGTGTATGCGTATCGTGTGTTACATCGGTAATGATAGCAATATTTGGTTTGATGCGACGTGCAATCATTTCAGCACCACGTAAGCCAATTTCTTCTTGAACTGCGTTTACAATGTACAAACCAAATGGAAGTTTCTTTTTATTTTCTTTTAATATACGTGCAACTTCAGCAATCATAAAACCACCAACGCGATTATCAAAGGCACGTCCAATAATAAAATTATTTGCTAACTCATCAAAGCCTTCTTCATAGGTCACCACCGATCCAATATGAATACCTAGTGCTTCAACTTCTTTTTTAGATCTTGCACCACAATCCA
>DOMR01000064.1:0-2173 GCA_003509845.1 Chitinophagaceae bacterium
AAAGAAGTAATAATACTTAATAAAGTGGGGTAATTTGTACCTATTTCGCCAGTACATACACCGCCCAGCTCATGAAATAGGCGAGGCCGGTCATCATAAAAAATTGAATGGTGGGCCATTTCCAGGATTGTGTCTCCCGCTTTACCACAGCAAGTGTACTCATACATTGCATGGCCAATACATAAAATATCATAAGAGATAAAGCAGCTGCAAAGCTGTACACTTTGGTGCCATCAGGTCGCACAGCTGCTTTTAATTTATCACGTAAGGAACTATTGTCCGATTCTTCCACACTATATAAGGTAGCCATGGTGCCTACAAATACTTCTCGCGCCGCAAAGGAAGTGATTAGTGCGATGCCTATTTTCCAATCAAATCCCAATGGGGCAATGAGGGGTTCAATTTTTTTACCCATAATACCTGCATAGGAATTTTCTAATTTTTCAGTATTGTATTCGCGATCCATTTGCTTTTTTTGCAGTTCATTCATCTTTGTTGCGCCATTGTTGCTTGAAATTTGTTGTGCATATTTCTCGTTGACCAATTTCATTTTTTCAGCAGGTCCATAACTACTTAAAAACCACAACAACAAACTAATAATGATAATTACCTTTCCCGCATCTCGCACGAAGATGGTTGCTTTTTGGATCATGGTCGTGCCTACATTTTTCCAACGTGGCGCGCGGTAAACAGGTAGTTCTAATATGAAATAACTCTTCTCTTTAATTTTAATAAACCACTTTAAGACCATACTCGCAAGTAATGCCATTACGATGCCCATGACATATAATCCCATCATCACTAAACCTTGCAAACTTAAAAATCCAAAATATATTCTATCGTCAATCACCAATGATATTAAAATCGTGTACACCGGCAACCTTGCACTGCAACTCATAAAAGGCGTGACCATGATAGTCAGTAATCTTTCCTTTTTATTTTCAATATTGCGCGCACTCATTATGGCAGGTACCGCACAGGCAAATCCACTGATCATGGGCATTACACTTTTCCCATTGAGTCCCACTTTGCGCATGAGCTTGTCACTTAAAAAACTAATACGCGCCATATAGCCGGTATCTTCTAACAAAGTAATCAAACCAAATAAGATCATGATTTGGGGTACAAATATCACAATGCCGCCAATACCTGCAACGAGTCCATTCACAAGTAAATCCTCCCACCAAACCTTGGGTAGTACTGCGTTTAAATAAGCGGTAACATTGGTGAATATCCACTCAATCCCATCCATTGGAAATTTAGCCATCCAAAAAACGGATTGAAACAAAATAAATAAAACCGAAAATAAAATGGCATAGCCGCCTACGCGGTGTAGAAATATATTATCTAATTTTTCTGATCTTTTCTTTTTCGCTGTCGGGTCGGGTTCCACTACGCGATTTTTCATAATCTCTTGAATATGACTATAGCGTTGTAAAATTTCCTGTGCCTGCGTTTTTGTATGATTAAAATTGTGATCAATTTCAATCTGCTCAATGGTTTGCTGCATTTCCTCCTCTAATGGAAATGCTTCATGATGCATCAAATAATGTAAGGCAGCGTAGTCACTATGTGTAGGATATAATTTTTTAAAATCAAGAATGGCTTCTGGCGCTAATGCTTTATTGTCAATAAAACTTTCGACATTTTTAGCACGCGGGGTTTGAATGATGGTATTTAATGCGGCCTTTAATTCTTGTAAACCTTTATTTTTTCTTGCATCAACTGCAACCACTGGAATGCCTAAATCTTCTTGTAATCCTGCAATATCTATCTTGATTCCTTTTTTTGCAGCAAGATCATTCATCGTAAGTGCCAACACCACTGGAATTTTTAAGTCAATGATTTGACTACAAAAAAGCAAGTTTCTTTTTAAATTACTCGCATCTGCAATTAATAGTATGACATCCGTTTTCACCTCTTGGTCAACACCCATCAAAACTTTATAAGCCACCCATTCATCTTCTCTTTTAGGGTAAAAACTATAAGTGCCTGGTAAATCAATTAAGGTGGTGGGCTGTTCGCCAATGACCAAATGCCCGGTTTTTTTATCTACGGTGACACCTGGGAAATTACCCACTTTTTGGTGCAGGCCAGTAAGTGCATTAAATAGGGAGCTTTTCCCCGAATTGGGGTTCCCTACAAGTGCGATATGTAAACTGGCTTTCATGAG
>DOMR01000064.1:2319-5600 GCA_003509845.1 Chitinophagaceae bacterium
TCCCTTACTTTTCTTATTAGGTATTTGATAAATACCTTCTATTTCCTAGCTGCTTTGCTTATTTTTGTTACACAAACAGATATTATGCGTAAAATACTAGGGTTGGTTTTGATTTTGTTGCCTTTTATTGGGATAGCCCAAAAATTAACAAAGGCGGATAAAGTCCTTATTCAAAATGTACAAAATCATATCAAGTATTTAGCAAGTGATGAACTTGAAGGTCGTCGTGCAGGTTCGGTAGGAGAGCAAAAAGCGGTGAACTATATCGTTGCACAATATCAGGCCTTGGGTATACAACCCATGGGGACGGATGGCTATATCCAAGCATTCCCGATAGATGAAGGTAAGCGGTTAACATCGGGTTCATTTTTGAATATCAATGGCGAAGCACTTGTGTATGATAAAGAATTTATTCCATTGTCCAATAGTGGATCAGGTAAATTTAATTCCAACGCAGCGATTACTTTAAATGAATCTAAACAAGTTTGGTTTAAGGATTTAAATGAAGTGTTAGATGCCGCAGTGACCAATCCGCATTTTGATTTGAATCAATGGATCATTGATTTTACAAAAGAAGTAAAAGCAAAAGGGGCTAGCGCTTTATTTTTATATAACAAAGGAACTTTTGTTGACAATATTCAATTTAATAAATTTGATACTGCCGCGTCTTTGTCTATCCCGGTGGTGTATTTTACAAGAAATGCGTGGTTGAAACATTTCAATGATGATATTGATACTTATAAAATTAATGCGAATATTGAATTTGAACATGCAACGCGAACTGCACATAATGTGGCAGCTTTTATTGATAATAAAGCCACCAATACGGTTGTTATTGGCGCACATTTGGATCACTTAGGTTACAATGAGGATCGCAATGCATTAGACATCAATAATGCAATTCGTAATGGTGCAGATGATAATGCAAGTGGTACTAGTGCGATTATTGAATTGGCTAAATTATTAAAGAAAAAATCACCTAAAAATAATAACTATTTAATCCTTCATTTTTCGGGCGAAGAATTAGGATTATTTGGAAGTAAGTATTGGCTAGAACATCCAACTTATAAAGGCAATTTAAATTACATGATTAATTTGGATATGGTGGGCAGATATGATACCGCACGTAAATTAACAGTGGGTGGGTATGGTACTTCAACAAAATGGGCTGAGGTATTGGCCAAAACACCAACTAGTTTATTAACGCATTATGATAGTGCTGGCGCGGGTCCTAGCGATCATGCGAGTTTTTATCGCAAGGATATGCCTGTGTTATTTATGTTTACCGGAAGCCATAGTGATTATCACAAAGCCACCGATGATTGGGATAAAATTAATTATGCAGGAGAAGCATCCATCATTCAATATGTACATAATATTATTAAAAATACAGATGCTGTTGGCAAGCTTGATTTTTTAAAAACGCGTGAAAATTCTATGGGTAAAAGTAATAAATTCACGGTAAGTTTAGGGGTGATGCCTGACTATGCATTTACAGGTACAGGCGTTCGTATCGAAGGTGCAACGCCAGGAAAATTAGCAGAGCGTTTGGGTTTAAAAGGGAGCGATATATTACTACAATTAGGCGACTATAAGTTGGTAGATGTGATGAGTTATATGACGGCGCTTTCGAAATTTAAAAAGGGAGATAAAACAACACTTATATATAAGAGAGGCGCGGATGAAGTGAAATTAGATATCGAGTTTTAACAAAGAAAATTGCTTTGATTATTAGCAACAGTTATATAAATTTATAAAGTGAGCGGTAAATTAATTTTAGATCAGGACGCAATTAACGAAAATGATTTCGAGGGTTCTCGCATCTTAGGTATTTCTGCGCCTATCAAAAATTATCAATTCTGTATTTTATTAAATCAATACATGGGTTTTGAATTCAGGTTTAATCCTGATCATGAAATTGCTTTAAAAAGAAAAAATAGAACTTACTATTTTTCCATGTATGAAGGAACTGAACCTACTACTTCCATTCAGCATTTTGTTTACCACAATCAATTTGATGGCGAATATTTATTACCCGAGCTCAAACACATGGATTTTATTTGGTGGATCAGAGGAGAGTGGATTGAGGATGAAAAAGTAAATGATATTTTACAAACGGTGCGCGACATTAAAGGCGTTCAAATGGTTGCCGAGCTCACGCCTGATCAAATCAAAAACAAAGGTCATTTGATTTTTGAATAAATGATAGCAATAAAACAAACGCCGAAAAGTCCTCGTTGATGCTAGTCCTTATGGATATAAATTCTTTTATCCATTGCTGCACTGCAGGTGCCAATAGGCTCGGTATATTGAATGCCTAACTCTTTTAAAATTGTTTGTACTTTCTGTAATGCATCCGGGGCAACTGCTATTAGTAAACCGCCATTGGTTTGCGGATCGGGTAATAATTTAGTCGCTTCTTCCTCGTCAATGCCAGCACCAAAAACTACGCCTGCGCTGCATGAGCTCCAATTACGCGCTGTGGCACCAGGAATTGTTTTTTGTGCGATATAAGTTCGAACTGCTGGTATAATTGGAATTTGATTATAATGTATGGTGGCAGATAAATTACTTCCTTCCATCATCTCTGTTAAATGTCCTAATAATCCAAAACCGGTTACATCGGTCATCGCATGTACTTCTTTTATTTTTCCCAATGCTTCACCTGCTTTGTTAATCGTAGTTAATTGTTTAACTAAAAAATTCAAATCTTCTTCCGACAGTAATCCTCTTTTTTGCGCAGTTGCCATGATGCCCACCCCTAATGGCTTGGTCAATATTAATACATCACCAGGTTGTGCCGTATCGTTTCTTTTTAAATTTTCAATGTCAATAATTCCATTCACGACCAAACCGAAAATTGGATCTTGGCTATCAATACTATGTCCCCCTGCTATTACAATACCTGAATCAGCACAGGTTTTGCGTGCCCCTTCCATTACTTTTGCTGCTTCGCTTGCAGGAAGTGAAGCCAGTGGCCAACCCAATACTGCCAAAGCAAATATCGGTTTCCCGCCCATTGCATATACATCGCTAATCGCATTGGCTGCTGCAATTTGTCCAAATGAAAATGCATCATCTACAATCGGCATAAAAAAATCGGTGGTACTAATTACTGCAGTTTTTTCATCTATTTGATACACTGCTGCATCATCTCTACTGTCATTCCCCACTAATAATTGCGGCACATTACTTTTTGCACCCACATTATGTGCGGCTAAAATTTCAGAAAGTATCGCTGGTGAAATTTTACAACCACATCCACCACCTTTTGAGTATTG
>DOMR01000282.1 GCA_003509845.1 Chitinophagaceae bacterium
AACAAATGCTGCAACTTTATTAGCAGGATCTGAAAAAGAATTAAATGAATTAGCCGCTTACTTAATAGCGCAACCAACTGCAACTATTTTAATTGAAGGACATACAGATAATACGGGTGATGCGAATAAAAATAAAATACTATCCCTTGGTCGTGCTAAGTCAATC
The DNA here is from genome assembly GCA_003509845.1 of Chitinophagaceae bacterium. Lineage (GTDB taxonomy): Bacteria > Bacteroidota > Bacteroidia > Chitinophagales > Chitinophagaceae > Sediminibacterium. Next base: position 167 of record DOMR01000282.1, read on the forward strand.
GCCCAATTTTTGATGAATCATAAGATTCAAGCGCAACGTATTACCACTATTGGCTATGGCGATACCAAACCCATTGCTAGCAACGATACAGAACAAGGTCGTCAACAAAACAGACGCACCACTTTTACCATTTCCATTCCAAAATAGCGTATTTATACGCAAAGTTTACTGTAGTAGTATAGGGATATTCGCCCTATGTCAACTCATTTATTGTATAGCATTGCATTTAGTAAAATTATTGGCCTGAACGATAAGCAACGAAAATTACTGTTAGCCCATTATAGTTCAGCTGAATTTATTTATAAGGAACGCTTCAATTTACAAATCCCCTTTGAAGATGTGAATGATGATATTAAAAAAATATTACTAAATGATTGGCCCTGGGAGGAAACAGAAAGTGAATTGGCATTTATCCAAAAACATGATATACATGCTACCTGCGTTTTTGATACAGATTATCCCAACCGATTAGTGCACTGCGACGATGCGCCGACAGTTATCTATGTAAAAGGTAAAATGGATTTCAATAAAAAACATTTGGTGAGCATTGTTGGCACTAGGCAACACACTGTACAAGTTAATAGTGTCATTCATGAAATAACCGAAGGCCTTGCGCATTTAAATATCGGCATCATCAGTGGTATGGCATTGGGTATCGATGGAATTGCACATAAAAATGCATTGAATAAAAAAATTCCTACCTGGGGCGTGCTCGCACATGGATTGGATCAAATTTATCCAAAACAACATCGCCGTCTTGCCATTGAAATGCTTGAACAAGGTGGACTTATTACTGAAAATAAAAAAGGCACCATTCCACTACCCTATTTTTTTCCAAAACGAAATAGAATTGTAGCTGGCATGAGTGATGTCACAATTGTTGTGGAATCTGATATACAAGGCGGAAGTATGATTACTGCAAAGCTTGCATTTGATTACAACCGAACTGTTTTTGCGATACCAGGTAAAATACAGGATGCTAAAAGTAAGGGCTGCTTGTTGTTGATTAAAACCAACAATGCACAAATGTATTATGACAGTATTGACTTTTTAGAAACCATGAAATGGGCACTGCCCGAAATGAACCCCAACAGGATTGACCCCAAAAATCCACAACTAACCTTGGTACTTGAATCTGATGCGTTGTCCATTTTAGAAATTATTGAACGTCAAGGACCTATTCATCCGGATGACATTATCCGGCAATTAACCATCCCCCCAGGCGCTTTCGCCACCCACTTATTTATGTTAGAAATGCAAGATTTTGTGTTTAAGCAAGCAGGAAACCTTTATATTCGACTGTAAATCAGGCAAAAAAAAGGATTTTGTCTAAATACCTCAAGGTCCTATCTTTGCCTATGGCAACAAGAAATTCTACAAACAACTCCCGCATTTTTGGTAAAGGCTTAACTTTTGACGACGTATTGTTAATGCCCGCGTATTCTGAAATTTTACCTTCAGAGGTAATCATTCACGCACATCTTACTAAAAATATACAATTACATGTTCCAATTTTGTCCTCGGCAATGGATACCGTTACCGAAGCTAATTTAGCAATTGCACTTGCACGTGAAGGTGGCATTGGCATTTTGCACAAAAACATGAGTATTGAAAGACAAGCTGAACAAGTACGTAAAGTAAAACGTAGTGAAAGCGGTATGATTGTAGATCCGATTACACTTGAAGTAACTGCAACCATTGGAGATGCTTTAAAATTGATGAAGGAAAATAAAATTGGAGGTATTCCAATTGTTGACAAAACAAATAAGTTGGTGGGTATTTTAACCAATCGTGATTTAAGATTCGAGACCGATCGCAAACGTAAAGTAAGCGAAGTAATGACCAAAGAAAATTTAGTCATCGCTCCTGAAGGAACTGATTTAAAAAAAGCAGAGAAAATTTTACGCCAATATAAAATTGAAAAATTACCTGTTGTAAATAAACAAGGAAAATTAATAGGTTTAATTACTTATCGCGATATTTTACAATTAAGTGCATTCCCAAATGCAGTGAAAGATAAAATTGGCCGTTTATTAGTGGGCGCTGCTTTAGGTATCACCAAAGATTTATTAGATCGCGCTGCAGCACTTCAAAGTGTGGGCGTTGATATTGTTTCATTAGATAGCGCACATGGTCATAGCAAAGGTGTTATTGAAGCACTTAAGTTATTGAAAAAAACATATAAAAATTTACCAGTCATTGCAGGTAATGTAGCTACTGCTAGTGGCGCATTGGCCTTGGCCAATGCGGGAGCCGACGCTGTTAAAGTGGGTATCGGTCCAGGATCTATTTGTACTACACGTATCGTAGCAGGTGCAGGTGTTCCGCAATTAACTGCCATCATGGAAGCAGCAAGGGCATTGAAAGGTAAAAACATCCCCATCATTGCAGATGGCGGTATTCGTTATACGGGTGATATGGTTAAAGCTTTAGCCGCTGGCGCGAACTGCATAATGATGGGTAGCATTTTTGCAGGGACAGAAGAAAGCCCTGGTGAAACTATTATTTACGAAGGAAGAAAGTTCAAAGGATACAGAGGTATGGGAAGTATTGGTGCCATGAGTCAAGGAAGTGGAGATCGTTATTTTCAAGAGAACGAATCCGATAGTAAAAAGTTTGTACCCGAAGGAATTGAAGGTCGCGTTGCTTACAAAGGAAATTTACATGAAATAGTATATCAATTTGTTGGTGGCCTAAAAGCGGGAATGGGCTACTGTGGTGCTAAAACAGTGAAGGATTTACAAAATGCCACTTTTGTTCAAATCACGAATGCAGGCATGAGAGAAAGTCATGCACATGATGTTGAAGTAACAAGAGAAGCGCCTAATTATAGCCGCAAATAAGTTACAATCATTCAGTTTTAGTAAACGTGTCCATCGAATACGCAAACACCTTTTAAAAGCAAAATTCAATGTTGAAGAAATATTTATTTATTTGTTTGTTTATTGGATCAAGTTTTTTAATCGCCAATAATTCAAAAGCACAAGCAAACGACACACCACGTTTACAAATTAGCATACTTACCTGTGATGCAGGTGAGGATATTTATACCGCATGGGGACACACCGCCATTCGTGTCATTGATAGTTTGCAAGGAGCTGACTATGTTTTTAATTACGGTACCTTTGATTTTGAAACACCCTTCTTTATATCAAAATTTGTAAAAGGAAGTTTGGAATATTTTATATCCGCAAATTACTATGCCGATTTTTATGCGCAGTACCAATATGAAAAAAGAAATATAAAAGAGCAGGTCCTTAATTTATCTGCAACTGAAAAAATAAGATGGTATCAGGGATTGAAGAAAAATATGATGGGAAAAAATAAATACTATTTATATAATTTCATCACAGACAATTGTACCACACGCGTAAAAGATGGGCTGTTTAATTTTTCACATTACGTTCCCAATCGAAGTCAAGAAAAATCATTTAGGGAAAAAGTAGTTTTAGCGCCTTATCAAAAAGGTATTCCTTGGATTGGCCTAGGCATTGATTTATTACTCGGTTCTTTTTCGGATCAAAAACCCACCGATCAACAAGCAGCATTTTTACCTGATTTACTTTTTAATCAAATAGCAGGTATTAAAAAATTAGTGCGATCAACTAGTGTCTCTAATTTTAATAATGAAACTGGGTCAGCTAAACCAAATACAAAAGATAATAGCCCATTATTTATCTTAATCGGATTTTTAGCTTTGTATGCACTTAGCCTAATATTTAAAAATAAGGCGGTGGTTGTGATTGCTAGTGTTACAGATGTTATTTTGTTAATTGCATTCACATTGGGCGGTTGTTTAATTTTTTATATGAGTTTTGTGTCCAATCATACTGCCTGCTTTAATAACTTTAATATCATGTGGATGCACCCTTTATATATTATAGGTTTAATTGCTTACTTTATAAAAAATGAATGGATTAGTCATATAGGTAAAGTATTTTTAGGGGCAGTCGTAGGATTAGTTATTGCTAGCTACTGGCTACCGCAACATTTTTCAATTGAAGTATTTACATTAATCGCTATAGCATTAATTTTAAACTATCGCCTAATTCAAAGAGGGCAAAATAACATAAAACGTAAAAATTAACAATCTCAACCGTATACCATGTCAAAAATAATATTAATTACAGGCGCTAGTTCAGGATTTGGTAAAGCTATTGCTGAAAAATTTGCAGCTGGTGGTTGGAATTTAATTTTAACTGCACGTCGCAAGGAAAAATTAGCAGAAGTGGCTACGGCTATTGAAAAAAAATACGGTGTAAAAATCTTAAGCCTGGTATTTGATGTGCAAGATAAGGAAGCGGTTTTTGCGCAATTAAATAATTTGCCTGCAGCATGGCAAGCTGTTGACATTTTAGTCAACAACGCTGGCCTTGCATTAGGACGCGACTCATTCCTGGATGCGAATATAGATGACTGGGAAACCATGATTGACACCAATGTGAAAGGTTTACTTTATACTTCAAAAGCAGTTTTACCTTATTTAATTAAACAACAAGGACATATCATTAATATTGGAAGTACAGCGGGTAAGGAAGTGTACAAGGATGGTAATGTTTATTGCGCATCCAAACATGCAGTGGATGCTATTAGTAAAGCGCAAAGAATTGATTTGTTGCCTTATAAAATTAAAGTTTCGGTGATTCATCCTGGTGCAGTTGAAACCGATTTTTCATTGGTTCGTTTTAAAGGCGATGCGGCAAAAGCTGCAGCAGTATATGCTGGTTATGAACCATTAAAAGCCGAAGATGTTGCTGACACTGCTTGGTATGTAGCCAATGTTCCAAAACACGTTTGTATTAATGATGTTGTGATGACTTGTGTAGCGCAAGCCAACTCCATGCATTTGCATAAGGACGCTTAATTTTCTAGTAAAATTTTTAGGTAAGCTGTTATTAAAACGGCCAGGTAAAGCAGCGTTTAGAAATGATTAACCGAAATCAATTTCGGTATTGTCTCCAATATTCAAACTTCGGCTTAACCCTTTTACTGACGCGTCACTCCCAATCAATGAATTATCTAAAACCACTTCATCTAGTGTAGTATAGGAGCCAATAATACTATCTCGTACAATGGAACTTTTGATATTGGTATTATTGCCAATAGTAACATGCGGCCCAATGATGGAATTTTCAATTACACAATCATCCGCAATACTTACAGGCGGTATGATAATGCTATTGGTATATAAATTGGGGTTTACTGAAATCCCACCCGATTTTTTTAGCAATACTGCATTGGTTTCTAATAATGATTCTTTTTTACCGCAATCATACCAATGCTTTACTTTAAAGGATTTAAACTGCACCCCTTTTTTAATCATACACTCCAAAGCGTCTGTTAAATTATACTCCCCTTGAGATTTAATATTATCATTAAATAATTGTTGAAAGCATTCAAACAAAATTTCGGATTCTTTGATCTTATACAAACCAACCAAGGCGTTATTACTTTTTGGAATCGCCGGCTTTTCTACAGCATGATCAATAAAGCCATCTTCGTTTATTTCAGCAACACCAAATTGACGGGGATCATCTACTTTTTTTACACCCAACATACTTATCGGGCTTTCCATTACTTCCTTAATATCAAATTCACAAATAGTATCACCTAATGCAATAAATACTTCATCATTATTCACAATCGCTTTGGTTAATTCAATGGCATGCGCCGTTCCTTGACGATCATTTTGATAAACAAAATGGGTATTTAAGTTCGGATAAGTGGTTTGTACATAATCCTGAATCTTCTCCCCCAAGTAACCAACGATAAAAATAAATTCTTTAATCCCCGCTTCCCTTAATTGATCAACAATAAAGCTAAGTATGGTTTTACCTGCAATCGGAATGAGCGCTTTGGGTTGCGTATAAGTATGTGGGCGTAATTTTGCACCTGCACCTGCCACTGGAATAATCGCCTTCATTGTTTGGGTTTTAGGGGGTGATAAAAGTAGCAAATAACTGTTAGTAATGGCGCAATTTGGGCACCCAAATAGCCAAATACAATAAAACTTGTTGAAAATGTGGATATTAGGACGCTAACTGTTGAAAGAAAGCTTTGCGTAGGGGTTATAATGAATTAATTTTGCAAAATAGCACACTATAAATAAAGAATTATGCAAAGAGATACCCTGGTTTTTGACATCATCAATCAAGAATTACAACGCCAAAGAAGAGGCATAGAATTAATCGCATCTGAAAACTTTACCAGCTTACAAGTTATGCAAGCGATGGGTGGTGTGATGACCAATAAATATGCCGAAGGATATCCTGGTCGTCGTTATTATGGCGGTTGTGAAATTGTAGATAAAACAGAGACTTTAGCCATAGATCGTTTAAAGGAAATATTTGGTCTTGAATACGCGAATGTTCAACCACATAGCGGTGCACAAGCAAACGCTGCTTTAATGTTAGCCATTTTACAACCAGGTGATGCTATTTTAGGTTTGGACCTAAGCATGGGTGGTCACTTAACACACGGAAGTAGTGTTAACTTTTCAGGTAAAACATACACGCCACATTTTTATGGAGTGGTAAAAGAAACTGGATTGATTGACTATGATATGTTAGAAAGTCAAGCAAGAACACATAAACCTAAATTAATTATTTGTGGTGCAAGTGCATACAGTCGTGATATTGACTATGCAAGAATCAGAAAAGTAGCAGACGAAGTGGGTGCATTTGTGTTAGCCGATATTGCACACCCAGCTGGATTAATAGCTAAAGGATTATTAAGTTCTCCATTTAATCATTGTCATTTTGTAACCTCCACTACCCATAAAACATTACGTGGACCTCGTGGGGGTGTGATTATGATGGCGAAAGATGGTGAAAATACTTTAGGCTTAAAAGACGTTAAAGGCAATTTAAGATTGTGGTCAAACGTGATTGACATGGCAGTATTCCCAGGCACACAAGGTGGACCATTGGAGCATGTTATTGCTGCGAAAGCTATTGCCTTTGGTGAAATTTTATCTGACGATTTCACAGTTTACGCGAAGCAAGTACAAAAAAATGCACAAGCGATGGCTGCTGCATTTGTTGCGAAAGGATATGAAATTATCAGTGGTGGTACGGATAACCATTTAATGTTAATTGACTTACGTAATAAAAATATTAGTGGTAAAAAAGCAGAACAAGTTTTAGGACATGCCGATATTACTGCGAATAAAAATATGGTGCCTTACGATGACAAATCTGCATTTGTAACATCAGGTATCCGTTTTGGTGTTGCTGC
>DOMR01000125.1:0-1336 GCA_003509845.1 Chitinophagaceae bacterium
AAGGTAGTAAAATATAATTTGGTAAGATATGGTAAGTTCGCCTGGTAAATGGGCTTAAAATTGCGATAAAATGTCATGAACCGTGCATCAAACACAATTGATTGATTGATTAATGAATGCCGCTAGTATTCAAAGAATACCTCAGTGGCGCCAAAACCATAAAAATCAGAATATTGATTGATGAATCGATTAACGCCTTTTTTCATTTTTAACAACTCATGAATTTCCGCCTTTAATTTGCCCTTACCTACGCCATGGATAAAGATCATAGATGGTAAACTATTTAGTTGTCCCAACTCAAACCACTTTTCAAATGCTTCCAATTGAATTTGGATAATTTCGGCATTGTTTAAATGGCTATGGTTATCTATCAATTTTTCAATATGCAAATCAACCACCGACCTTGCAGCGGGTAAGTTTTGTTTTATTTTAGAAACATCATATACTTTATAACCTGCATTTCGCAAAACATCGATGGTTATGTGATTGTCCTCAATTTTATCAGGATACATTTCAAATAATGGATAGGAAATGGTTGTTTTTTGATGTTCCTTTAAATCCTCAATCCGTTGAAATAATTGCTTAGGCTTTATTTTTACTTGGGTTTCAAAATGATCCGCCTTTTTTTTATGTGGTTCAGTTAATGAAAAATCAATACTAAAACTTAAGCCATCATTTACCGCAGAAAATGGAATGTCATGAATATAAAAATCCGTATGTGGCGGGATGGAAGATGCAATAGAAAAATCGGCATGGCCGGAAAACAATTGATTGTAATCAAACTGATAACTTACTCTGGTTCGATTGGATAAAAATATTTTCAAATTCTCCACCACTTCATCATTAAAATCATCCAAACTAAACTTGGGTATCAAATTCAAATGTACCCCGTCATCCTCTTTACTATCGTTTTTCTGAAGCTTCTCTTTGGGGATTTGATCTATGTATATTTTCTGGGGTACTCTTTTTTCTTGGAATAATTTTTTCTCTGTAAATCGTTTATAATAGGGGAAATCTATTTGATCCATATAAGCAGGGAACTTAACACCCCTTACTTCAATCATGACCATTTTGTCATTAATGATATCAATGATTCTCCCCTCCTCATTACTATGCAATACTAATATTTCATCCCCGACCTGATACTTCATAATTCAAAAATTTACGAAACCCCTTCTTCCTTTGCCAACAAACTTTTACGACGACCATAAAAAGAATAAAAAACCAAACCAATAGTCATCCAAATAAAAAACCACAACCAACTTACAGGTGGAATTTCTATCATTAAATACATACAACACATGGCGCCAACAATTGGGATCACCGAGTATTTACG
>DOMR01000125.1:1425-3481 GCA_003509845.1 Chitinophagaceae bacterium
CAAATGCACTGGAAATACGATCAAGTCCAAAATAAATGAATATTGCAGCCAAAACCGGGATAATGAATTGTCCATTGATATAAGGCAATTGAAAAGATTTCTTTTTAACATCAGGCGATATTCTAGGTAAAACTAATACTCCAAAACAAACCAATACAAAGGCAAACAAAGTACCAATACTGGTAAGATCGGTCATACGACCAATACTCATAAATAAGGAGGGCACACCTACAAATATTCCCGTAATAATCGTAGCGAAAGATGGTGTCCCAAACTTCGAATGTACTTTTGAGAATTTTTTAGGCAATAAACCATCTCTACTCATACTCATCCAAATTCTTGGTTGTCCCAATTGAAATACGAGTAATACACTTGTGGTCGCTACTACCGCACTGATTGAAATTATATATCCTACTTTATGCATTCCAATTTTTTCAAAAACAAATGCCAATGGATCATCTACTTTTAATAATGAATAGTTCACCATTCCGGTAAGCACAAGTGCAATTAAAATATATAGTACCGTACAAATAAGTAAAGAATAAATCATCCCCTTAGGCAAATCTCTTTGCGGATCCTTACATTCTTCTGCAGTCGTTGATATAGCATCAAAACCGATATAGGCATAAAACACAGCAGAGACCCCTGCTAATACCCCAGTAAATCCATTGGGCATAAACGGGGTCCAATTGGAAGTATCTACATAAAAAGAGCCTAAAACAATTACAAAAATGATAATGATGATTTTAAATATCACCATTGCATTGGTTGTTTTTTTACTTTCTGTGATGCCACGATATACTAATATGGTAATTAAAATAACAATTACAAAAGCTGGGATATTTAAGATCACTTTCCAGCTGCCAATCATCGGTGCATTGGTGATTGCATCATATCCAATCCGTGCTAGTTTACTAAAGGTTTCCCGAGTACCGCCAGCAGCCAAATGTTTTACTGCTTCCTCATACCCTTGTTGCGCTGTTTCAAAGTTGGTAGACAACCAACCTGGCAAATGAATATGAAATCCTTCTAATAAATTTACAAAATACCCACTCCAACTTATAGCTACCACGATATTACCAATGGCATATTCCAAAATCAAAGCCCATCCGATAATCCACGCAATTAATTCTCCAAAGGTTACATAAGCATAAGTATAGGCACTACCTGCAATAGGAACCCTGCTTGCAAATTCGGCATAACACAATGCGCTAAACCCGCAAGTGATTGCAGTAATCACAAATAAAAGAGAAATGCCAGGACCGCCATGAAAAGCAGCAGTCCCAATAGTTGAAAAAATCCCTGCACCCACCACAGCAGCGATACCCATAAAAGTTAAATCACGAACACCTAATACTTTTTTTAAACCACTTGTGCTATGCCCATCACTTAATCCAGCCGCTGCATCCTGTACAATTTTATCGATTGACTTTTTTCTGAAAATAGACATAAGGAAATTAATTTATTTTGTTCGATTCATTAAATAATGCGCTAACTCAATAATGGGTTGTTTGCGCTTTTCTACGACGGCAATATTTTCCAAATGTGCAAATGCTTCATTCATATACTTGGCTTTTAGCTGCTCCGCCCAATCATCTACTTTACAAGCTCTAAAAATTGCTAAAACTTTCTCCACCTTATCCGGTGTTTCAGATTTCATCAACTCATACAAATCTGCTTTTTGTTGCTCATTGGCAACTTCTAAGGCATGTATTAATAAGAATGTTTTTTTATTTTGTTTTATATCACCACCTGGCTCTTTTCCAAAAAGCGCAGCATCACCAAATGCATCTAAGTAATCATCCTGTATTTGGAAAGCGATTCCAATTTTTTTCCCAAATTCATATAATTGTTTACAATTATTTTCACTCGCCCCTCCGATGATTGCACCCATTACCAAACTAGCAGCTAATAACACCGAAGTTTTTAAAGTGATCATTTCGATATACGCATCCAAACTCACTTTTTCCATTTTTTCAAAATCCATATCCAATTGCTGCCCTTCACAAACTTCCTTCGCAGTGGTATTGAAAATTTGTAATATTTTAGATAAATG
>DOMR01000182.1 GCA_003509845.1 Chitinophagaceae bacterium
TTTTCTGGCAAATCCTTTGCCACCTGCTCCTTGGTTCGTCTTAAAATGAATGGGAAAACCGATTTTCTTAAATGTTCCTTTTGTTCTTTCTCATCAAATTTATCAATCGGCATTGAAAAATTATGCTTGAAGTATTCAATCGAACCCAGCATACCCGGATTTAAGAAATTCATTTGCGCATAAATATCAAAAGTGTTGTTTTGCAATGGCGTACCACTTAAACACAATTTATTTTTTGCCTTCAATAAACAAGCCGCTTTTGTTACTTTACTAGACGGATTTTTAATCGCTTGACTTTCATCTAAAATCACATAATCAAAATCAACCTCGACAAACATTTTAATATCACTTCTGAGTGTACCATAGGTCGTAATGATCACTTCAATTTCCTCCTTCACCACTTGCTTACGACTACGCGTTCCACCATGGTGTATTTGATAGGTTAAAGTAGGCGTAAACTTTTTTAATTCATTTTGCCAGTTGTACAATAACGTGGTTGGACAAACGACTAAGGCTACAAGTTTGCCATTTTTTTCTTTCAAGTGCTGCAAAAAGGATAAGGTTTGAATAGTTTTTCCCAATCCCATATCATCTGCCAAAATACCGCCCCATTGCACATCATGCAAATAATTTAACCATTGAAATCCACTCACTTGATAAGGGCGTAAGATGGGTAACAAATGCGCTGGTGGCGTAATATCAGAAATCGCATAGCGCTCCCTGATTTTTTCGTACTTCCCTTCTAATTGGAATATTAATTCTTCCTCATCTCTTTGTTGGTATAATTCATCAAGTATTGAAAAATGATACTTGCTTAATTTAAGATTATCTGTTTTTCCTTCACCCACTTTAAATAGTAAGGAATATTTATTTAACCATTTCTCAGGCAACAAACCTAAACTACCATCTTTTAAAGGAACAAACTGTTGCTTATTGGCAAGCATATTTTTGATATCCTGCACGCTCACTTTTTGATCGCCAAAGGAAATTTCAACCTTAGCATCAAACCAATCCGTATTACTACTAATATATAATCTGGTGGAAGGCTTGGCCGTATTAAATTTAAATTGCTTTAAAGTTTCCGTACCAAATAGCGGTATTTGTTTTTCTCTTAAAGTATCTATGAATAAGAAAAACCAATTATTTTTTAAAACCTCCGCACCCTTTAAGGACAATACATTGCCTTGATTAAATCTCACAAATCCAGAATGCAATTGTTCAATATCATTCATCAAAGTCCGCTCTGCGGCTAGGTCTCTTTCAAGTATGACAATTTTATCCCCTACTTGTTGGATCACCGAAGGACCATCTTCTTTGTGAACAATAATATCATTATAAACAAACAAGGGTTCAAAATGTAAAAACTGCGCATCCTCTCTAAGGAAAATTTGCAAGGAAGGTTTCACGCCCCTTAATTTAACTTGTGCCACATTGCCTAATTCCACCTTGTATTGTTTGGACAAAGGCAACAAAGTATTTTGTAAATAACTAGGCCATTGTTCGAGTGTTATTTCATGACAGCCTGAAGGTAAAAATTGTTCCACCCAATTCACATCGTCCTTTGATTTCCAACAAAAAAACTGGTGATGATACTGAAAGATAAAGTGCGATTTTGCATGATTTTCTTCCACAGGAATAATTCCATCCGGTAAGTTCACATGCGCATACACCAAATAGCGATCTGCTTCCTTCTCCACTTTAAATCCTGGCTGAATATTCGCAAATACTAATTCCGCTTTTTGCAAGTTAGCGGTCGTGAATGGTTTATTATGCGGAATAAAAAAGCTAAAAGGATGTTCAGATAAATCCTTCCACAATTTTTCAATTTTAGGATGTAAATATTCTTGAATATGCCCCTTGGTATCCTCAGACAAACTGGATTCATCTGCATTAATGACAGTATCCCAAATACCGCCAAAGGGTGAATTTTTATTGATATACTTTGTCAACTCTGCCGTTTGCAATTTACGTACTAACTGGAGCAACAACTTATCTTCTTCTTTAATTTCATCTGGTATGACAAACTTTGCAATATCTAACTTTTCTACCTTACCCACATAGGAAGTGCCTTGTTCATTTACTTCTCCCTTAATGACATTGAAATGAATAAAAGGATATTCCGTAGGATGATGTTGCATCACCAACCCTAATCGCTCAATGGTTTTTTGCGGTGCCTCTTTTGGATCTTCTAATTCTTCAATATCCCAATCATTTCCTAATGGACGCTTAAATTTTACGCGACTTGGTTCCTCATTAATTTTTTTAATATTGGGATCCAAAACTTTTAAAAACGGCTTCCCATCATGATATATAAATTCAAATTTATCTCTGGTATCATCCTCCAAGCTATAGCCATACAAAGCCAATAGTTTATTTTTTTCACGATCCCAATTACGAATGGTTTCAAAATAATCAGCCCCTTTCAATTGAAACAACTGTAATAGCAACACCGTTTTATGCACACATAATGGATACTCAGTCTCAGACAAACAATCACATGAGGTATCAAAAAAACGTTCTTCATTTTTTTGAATAATCATCATATGCGTTTTGCCAGCGATATCCATTTCAGCAACTACGCGTTCATTTTCACTCGAAATAATATGTGGTCGAATGGATTTTAAAGTAACTTCTGCTTTTTCAAAAGTTGCCTTTGAACAAAGCATTCGGATGGTTTTAAGATCTAAGCTTTTCGCACGAAGTTGGGTATGTGTTGTTTTATAGGCAGCAGGCTTGTAATCCAACAAGTTTTTATCCAACATGTCTTGTATTTGGAATAAAGCAGCTGCTTTATGTCTACAAACCTCAGATAAATTATAAGGACATCCACATCGTAAGGATAGTGTGTTGGGATTTTTAAAATTCTCAATGGTTACCTTATAATAGGTACTATAGCCATCATCTTTTACCCTGCAATGGATACTTCCAATTAAAGGATCAAATTTGACCAATTCGATGTTCTTCAAAGCAAAAATCTTTTTGCCTCTACGAAT
>DOMR01000276.1:0-4427 GCA_003509845.1 Chitinophagaceae bacterium
GCCTCAAAATCATAAGTATATAAATTGGCTACTTCTCAGAAGGGTTTTGCTTCCCCGCTAATAATTTCTCTAAAGTAGCTTCTAATCTTTTTTGTTTCGTTTCTTCCTTTTTTGCGCCTTGGATCCAACTTAAATATTCCTTTTGATTGATGATGGATAGAGAAGTAAAAAACTCTCTTGCCTCTTCATCGGCTGCAAATAATTTATCCAATTCTATCGGAAGGGCAATTAATCTTTTTTCAAAATCGTCCACTTTGATATCTGCTGATTTGAATTCAACAAAAGTTCTGTTCTTATTCGGTAATTGATCCACTTTTTTAAATCGCATTGCGGTCCAAACGTGATCCAAGGTCACCTGGCGAATTGCTTCAAAATCGTTTTTGGAAAGTATATCCCAGCTTGCATCCCTGTTTAAATCGGATACAATCTTCGATGTTGTTTTAGGGTAGGCAATCCACAATTTGCAATCCCCATGTAAAGCTGTAAACAATTCCTTTAAAATGTTATTTAACTGAAACTGATTTATCGCAAAAATAAGTGCAAAGTCAATTTTCCTAGTCTTTAAAAGCGGGGTTAAATTTTTATTATAGGAAAGCTTTGCGAACTGCTTCTCTACAGATGAGGGCAAGCCCTGAATCAATAAGTTTTTTTCATCCTTCAACTGTAATTTCTCCAAAAGGTGCAGACTACTCATAATACTTAGGATTTAAAAGAGGGCGAAGTTACGAAATTCTAAATTATTAAAGCTATAAATAGAAAATAAATGTCAATACTATTTGATAATCAACTAATTAGGTGTGAGCTATTTATCTCTTTTCTTGAAAATGGGGAGCTTAGTTTCAGTTCCCTTATACAACCTTGAGATATTTTTATGATGTGTTACAACGACCATTATTGCGACAATCATTGCAAAGTAACGATACAAGGTTTCTTTTTCGTTAAATACATATAGTATAAGAACCATAAATGTTATGGAGGCTAAAATGGAACTAAGGGATACAAAACGTGTCGAAATCAAAGAAATTAAAAATATACCTAAACAAATAAGTGCGACTACTGGTTGAATCGCTAAAGTCATTCCTAATAAAGTAGCCACTCCTTTTCCGCCCCTAAAATTTGCCCAAATAGGAAAAATATGACCTATGACAGCAGCTAATCCCAACAGGATCATAAAATTGGTTCTAGCTAACTCATTGGATAAGTAAGATGGAATTACAATATATAATGAAGTTGCAATAACTCCTTTGGTAACATCAGCCAACATAACAAAACTGCCCCATTTGGAACCCAACACTCTGAAAGTATTCGTTGCGCCTGCATTTCCACTACCGTAATCTCGTATGTCAATGCCAAAAATAGATTTGCTCACCCAAACCGCTGTCGGGATGGATCCAATCAAATAAGCCAATATGATTAAAACAATTTCAGTCATCTTAAAAATTCTGGTGGGTCACAAAGATACACCCAAAAAAATTAATGGTTTGTTAACATTGGAAAAACTTGCTAAAGATTAAACAAAAGGCTTACCCAGCCATTCAAAGGCTGTGATTTTACAAAATTCCATCCTTTTTCTGTTGCTAATTTTATCATATCTTCTTGATCCTCAATTAATAAACCACTTAGAATTAACTCAGATCCCAAATGTGCCACCTGGGTCAATTCCTGCATATTGGCTTCAATGATATGTCTGTTCACATTGGCTAGAATGATATCAAATTGGCGATCCTGATAGGCAGCATCCACTTTCTTGATCAATATACCCTTAGTATCATTATTTAGGATGTTTTCATTCGCATTCTCAATACACCAGTCATCATTATCCACCGCAAGCACATTGGATGCACCTAACTTTTCGGCCAGAATAGCTAATACCCCGGTACCCGTTCCAAAATCATAGACCGATTTGCCTATAAAATTTACATGCTCCATCATTTGCATCACTGAAAATGTGGTCGGATGATGTCCTGTCCCGAAGCTCATTTTCGGAGTAATCTTTATTTCGTATTGTACCGCTGGTTCAAAGATTGGATGAAAATGGGCGCGAATCCCGACAAAGTCACCTACCCTAACCGGTTCAAAATTTGATTCCCATATCGCATTCCAATTTTCTTCTTTAATTATTGATTTTGAATAAGTTAAATTATGTTGATTAAATATTATTTCTAACTCTTTTTCAATTTCTTGTGCCTCAAACTCAGTGGATAAAATAAAGGTTTTACAATAACCCGATCCCGCACCTAAGCCAGACGACACCCCTAGGATACTACTCATTCCCACACCATTATTAATGCCTGTGGCGGCCTCCTCCTCATTAAATCCATCAAACCCCAACTCAGCCAATTGGGCAACTAGCATATCTAATTGCTCCTGGGTATTGAAATTGAAGGCTATTTGTATATAGGATTTAGACATTTTCTTGTAGTATGGGAGGCAAAGATACCAATAAAAAATGCCCTCCCGAATTATCGAGAAGGCATTTTGAATATTTCAAGCCTTATACAGGCATAAAAAACTTAAGCTTGTGGACCGCGGTCTTCACGAGGTGCTTGTTCAGGGCGAGGCAATAATGCCTTGTGGCTTAATTTGAACTTACCTGTTTTAGGGTCCAATCCAACCAATTTCACCTTTACTACATCACCTTCGTTGTAGATACCTTCCATCGTCTCCAAACGCTTCCAGCTTATTTCACTGATGTGTAATAAACCTTGTTTGCCTGGCATGAATTCAACAAAGGCACCAAATTCCTTCACTCCTTTTACAACACCTTCGTATTCATCTCCGATTTCTGGAACTGCAACAATACCATTGATCCATTTTACTGCAGCATCTAAACTATCCTTATTCGCAGAGAAGATACTTACTTCACCATGGTTACCCACTTCTTCAATATTAATTGTAGCACCTGTTGTTCTTTGCATTTCTTGAATAATCTTACCACCTGGTCCGATTACTGCGCCAATGTACTCCTTATCAATAATCAACTTAACCATTCTAGGTGCATGTGGTTTAACATCAGCACGTGCGGCTGGCATACATTCATACATGGCATCTAAAATATGTAAACGACCTTTTTTCGCTTGAGACAATGCCTCACGCATAATATCCATACTTAAACCATCTACTTTAATATCCATTTGAACACCACAAATACCACCACGTGTTCCTGTTACTTTAAAATCCATATCACCTAAATGATCTTCATCGCCTAGGATATCCGTTAAGATGGCATATTTACCATCTTCTCTTGAAATTAATCCCATCGCCACACCACTCACGTGCTTAGGCATTGGAACACCTGCATCCATTAAAGCTAATGAACCAGCACAAACGGTTGCCATTGAGGAGGAACCATTACTTTCCAATACATCTGACACTACTCTCAAAGTGTAAGGGAATGTTGTTGTATCAGGTAACATTTGTTTTAAAGAACGCATTGCCAAATTACCATGTCCCACTTCACGACGACCTACACCACGCATCATCTTCACTTCTCCTGTAGAGAATGGCGGGAAATTGTAGTGTAAGAAAAATTTAGTGTATTCAGCACTTGCAGCAGTTTCTTGCATTAACTCATCCAACTTAGTTCCTAATGTTACTGTAGTTAGTGATTGCGTTTCTCCTCTTGTAAATAAAGAAGAACCATGCGGCGTTGGTAATGGATCCACTTCCATCGCTAATGGACGTACTTGATCTAATTGGCGGCCATCCAAACGAATACGCTTATCCACCATCATATCTCTTACCACTTCCCATTTCAAATCCTCATAATATTTACCTGCTAATTTCTTTTGCAAGTCTGTTATTTCAGTACCTAAATGCTCGATGATTTCTTTTTTCAATGCAGAAAATGCATCACTTCTTTCATGCTTTGCAGAACCTAATTCAGCAATCGCGTTTACTTTTGCTTTTGCAAAAGCGTATACTTTTTCTTTGATCGCTTCGTCTTGTTCTGGTTTCTTATAATCACGCACTTCAGTAATACCCACTACTTTTCTTAATTCCGCTTGTGCTTTAATTTGTTTGCGTATAGCTTCATGTGCAATTTCTAAACATTGTACTAATTCTTCTTCAGAACATTCTTTCGCCTCACCTTCTACCATCATTAAATTCTTGTCAGTTGCAGCAATTAAAAATTCAAAATCAGAAATAGCCAATTGCGCTTTAGAAGGGTTGATAATAAATTCCCCTTTAATACGTCCGATACGCACTTCTGAAATAATTTCCTTAATTGGAATATTAGATACAGCGATTGCAGCAGAAGCAGCTAAACATGCCAATGAATCAGGCATTACATTTTCATCACTTGAAATCAAGGAAATCAATACTTGCACATCGCACAAATAATCTTCCGGGAATAAAGGACGCAATGCGCGATCAATTAAACGGCTTGTTAATATTTCATAATCATTTAAACGTGCTTCTCTTTT
>DOMR01000276.1:4619-5182 GCA_003509845.1 Chitinophagaceae bacterium
GTTTCGATAAATACCTCCTGACCAGGATTAATTTCGAATTTAACTGATTTGGGTTGTGATAACATGTTAATTTTTTTTAAATCTTTTCTTGTAAGAAACGATCGTATATAAACAACTAATCCCAACCGTGTTTGACAGTTGGGACAGCTATTATAAGATTGTTTTGAATTATTTTCTTAAGCCTAATTTTTCAATTAGAGCGCGGTAACCAGTAAGGTTATGTTTTTGCAAATAAACTAACAAACGCTTACGCTGACCCACTAATTGCATTAACCCTCTTTGAGTTGAATGGTCTTTGTGGTTCTCTTTTAAATGTCCAGAGATGTGCGCGATACGCTCAGTTAATAAGGCAACTTGTCCTTCAATTGAACCAGTGTTCGTTGCTTTTCCGCCAAATTCAGCAAAAATGCCTGCTTTTTTTTCTTTTGTTAATGTAGCCATTGTAAAACTTCTTTTTTTGTAGTTAACGATTAACTACGATTTTATTTTTTTATTTCGGCTGCGAAGATACGTGGAAAAGGCGTAAATCAATCAAAAATTTCAACGTTTTTTGGATATTTAGC
>DOMR01000168.1:0-138 GCA_003509845.1 Chitinophagaceae bacterium
CTTGTTTAAATATTCACTCCAAGCGATGGATACAGTGGCAGCGCCCAAGGCATATTCCATAATTAAAGCCCATCCAATAATCCATGCAACCGTTTCGCCCATGGTTACATATGAATAAGCGTAAGCACTTCCTGAAAT
>DOMR01000168.1:226-3098 GCA_003509845.1 Chitinophagaceae bacterium
GCTGGTCCAGCAGCTTGTCCCGCAGCGGCTGCGGTTCTAACAAATAAGCCAGCGCCAATAATGGCACCAACGCCTAATGCAATCAAATTACCCGCGCCTAATGTGCGTTTTAATCCTTTTCCACCATCATCTGCCTGTGCTAACATGGCGGATAAATCTTTTTTTCTAAATAAACTCATAGTTATTGGTTTCGGTTTTCAATTCAAAAACAAGGTGTTGTTTTTGAGCTAATTGTAATTGAACACAATTTAGGTTGGAAAATAGTACTTTTTTCGCAAAAATGCCTTCATTTTTATATAAAATACACCCTTGGATGGGGGTATTTTTTTAGGACTTAAGTCTTATATTGCATTACTAACAATGCTATGAAAAAATCAAATAAACTTACCCTCTATATTGTAGTCGCAATGATTTTGGGTGCAATTTTGGGCTACATTATAAATAAAAATTATGATGCGGTTTATATTGAAAAATTTTCAAAAAATATTAAGCTTTTAACGACCATCTTTTTAAGATTGGTGCAAATGATTATTGCGCCATTGGTATTTACAACTTTGGTGGTAGGAATTGCAAAGCTTGGGGATTTAAAAACCGTAGGTCGTGTGGGAGGAAAAGCCATGTTGTGGTTTATTACTGCCTCTTTGGTGAGTTTATTGATCGGACTGGTATTGGTGAATATATTTAAGCCAGGATTGGGCATTGATTTAAGTAATGCAGATATGAGTGGCGCAAAAGATGTCATGGGGAAAACCCAAACTTTTAGCATGATCAATTTTATAGAACATGTTTTTCCAAAAAGTATGTTTGAAGCAATGGCCAATAATGAAATATTACAGATTGTTATTTTCAGTATCTTTTTTGGCGTAGCCGCAGCAGCAATAGGCGATAAGGCCAAAGGATTTATAAAAGCATTGGAAACAGTTTCTCATATTATTTTAAAAATGGTAGGCTATGTGATGAATTTTGCACCATTGGGTGTGTTTGGGGCCATTGCTGCAGTGATTGCCACAAAGGGGTTGGCCATTTTTATATTTTACGGTAAATATTTAATGTACTTCTTATTCGGTATCGGTGTTTTATGGGTGGTATTGTTGGGGGTTGGATTTATTATTTTAGGCAAACGCGTACCCTCCTTATTAAAACATATCACGTCACCATTAGTAATTGCTTTTAGTACGACTAGTAGTGAAGCGGTGTTCCCCAAATTAACAGAGGAGTTAGAAAAGTTTGGATGTAAGGATAAAATTGTATCCTTTATTTTGCCATTAGGGTACTCATTTAATTTAGATGGCAGTATGATGTATATGACCTTTGCAAGTTTGGCGATTGCGCAAGCCTATGGTATCCATATTGACATTCCAACACAGTTAACCATGTTATTGGTATTGATGCTTACGAGCAAGGGGATTGCGGGTGTACCACGTGCATCCCTAGTGGTTGTTACCGCTACTTGTGCTATGTTTAATATTCCACCTGAAGGCATCGCATTAATTTTACCTATTGATCACTTTTGCGATATGTTCCGATCTGCTACGAATGTTTTAGGCAATAGCCTTGCCACCACCGTAGTCAGTAAATGGGAAGGTGCATTAGAAAATCCAACACAAGCATAAAAATATTTTAATGATTACTTTACTTGAAATTTTCCATTGGAGTCAACTTTTACAACCGCAGTTTTATATTGAGCATGGAGGTTTGTGGTTATTGTTGTTTGTGGTTTTTGCGGAAACGGGATTATTTTTTGGCTTTTTTTTACCAGGAGATAGTTTGCTATTTGTTGCAGGTATTTATAGTGTTCCCTTGGTGTCGCAAATTTTTGTAACCGATAGTGAGTGGCTTAATTTAGGTATTCTATTTGCATTTATATCAGTCGCTGGAATTTTGGGAAATTACGTGGGCTATTACATTGGTAAAAAGGTGGGCCCAGCGATGTATGAATGGAAGGATAATTTATTGTTTAAGAAAAAGTATTTAATACAAGCCCAAGAATTTTATGACAAACACGGAGGACGTGCCATTGTAATCGCTAGATTCATTCCAATTGTTCGAACTTTCGCGCCCATTGTTGCTGGTATTGTTGCCATGGATAAAAAAAAGTTTGTTTATTTTAATGTGGTGGGTTGTTTGGCTTGGGTGGCGAGTATGTTATGCGCTGGCCATTTTTTACAAGCCTGGATTTTAAAACAATTTCAGTTCGATTTAAAAAATCATTTAGAGGTCATTGTATTAGGCATTGTTTTGGTGACCACCTTGCCAGTTATTATCAATGTTATTTCGCATCGTTCTCGTAAATCTTAATTTAAAAACGATTAATAATTAATTTATTAACATGAATCAGAATAAACAAATTGGACTTTTGTCATTGCCCGTATTTGTGGCTGCCTTGGGCTATTTTGTAGATGTATATGATTTGTTATTGTTTACCATTGTCAGACAAACAAGTGTCATGAGTATTGGATCCACTGCAGAAACTATTATTGTGGATAGTGCACATATTATTAACTGGCAAATGTCCGGCTTATTAATTGGCGGTATTTTATGGGGGGTGTTGGGCGATAAAAAAGGCAGATTAAAAGTTTTATTTGGTTCCATTTTATTATACTCAGTGGCAAATATCTTAACCTCCTTTGTTCAAAATGTTGATCAATATGCTTACTGTCGTTTTATAGGGGGTATTGGTTTGGCGGGTGAATTGGGCGCAGGAATTACGCTTGTTTCAGAAATGCTTCCTAAACATAAAAGAGGGATTGGCACTTCCATGGTTGCAGGTATTGGTTTGTTTGGTGCTGTGTTTGCTTATTTCACATTCAAGTATACCAATGATTGGCGTTTGTGTTATCAAATAGGTGGGGTACTTGGATTTTTTCTTTTG
>DOMR01000168.1:3209-3428 GCA_003509845.1 Chitinophagaceae bacterium
GGCAATTTTTTTATGTTTTTTCAAGATAAGAAAAGATTTGTAAAATATATTACAGCTATTTTAATTGGGCTCCCTACTTGGTTTGTGATTGGAGTTTTAATTAACTATAGTAATAAATTTGCCAGTTCCTTGTATGGCATTAATTTAATTGATTCAGGAAGGTCAATCATGTTGGCTTATATAGGAATTGCTTCCGGTGATTTATTGATTGGCTATGTC
>DOMR01000063.1 GCA_003509845.1 Chitinophagaceae bacterium
TTTTTCAGGAATGGATAGGACCTCCACTTTTTTAACGTTATTATTTTGTAATGCCAATAAAATATTTGGGATGGAATTGGTTTGCGGCAACTCCTTTACTTTTTTATCAAAGCTCGCACCGGTATTAATCCACCACTCTAATAGCATTCTTTCTTGGTCTGTGATTTGTGGTTTCCCCTTCGGTGGCATATGTTGTTCATCTACTGGATCTAATAGTATGTTTTTATACAAACTACTATTCAAGGCTTCTCCAGCGTGAATAATGATACCATCTTCGCCTCCTTTTAAAATCCATTCTTTTTCATCTAAACGCAATTTTCCTTTTTGTTTGATCGCCGAGTGACAACCATAACATTTGTCTTTTAATATAGGCTGGATGATATCCTTATATACCAATGCTTCTTGTGCATTTGTGAGAATAGGCTTTTCATTTTTAATGAGACCCCCTTCCTCTTTAGCTACCCCTGTTGTTAAATATCCCGCGCCATGGGTAAGCGTGCCACCCAAATGTCCAGTAACTATAATGAGTAACAATAAAAAATAGCTTAGCCAATTTGAATAAACCGTTTTATTTTTTTTAATAAAATAATAGCCAGTCAAGGAAAATAACGCAACACTTATGCCCAACCATTGGTGTTTAAAAATCAGGTCTGCATCATAGTCGCCGTTATTCGCTAATGCTAATCCAGTGAAGCAGGAAAACACCGCACTAATCGCGCCTAATAAATAAGCAAGGGGCAATGCGTTGGTTAGTTGGTTAAATTTTTTCCATTTTGAAAGCAACTGTAATACAATAGCAAATAGTAAAATGCCAATCGGTAAGTGAACTAGGATTGGATGAAAATGACCAATAAAATTTATAATTGTTTCCAAGTGATTTTTAATTTGAGTGTAACTACCTGCTTTTCTAAATAGTTTGCTGCATTATTTATAACGGTTCATTTTAATTTATTAGGCAACAATTTCATTAATTACGCGCCCATGTACATCGGTTAATCTAAAGGACCTTCCTTGGAAGGGGTACACTAATTTTTCGTGATCAAATCCTAATTGATTTAATATGGTTGCTTGCATATCATGCGCTGTCACTTTTCCACTAATGGCACTATATCCAATTTCGTCCGTTTCCCCAAAGCTCGTTCCTTGCTTAATACCACCGCCTGCCATCCAAGTAGTGAAGGCTTCTGTGTGATGATCTCTGCCTTTAAATGGTAAAGTTTTACCATCTCTATTTTCTTGCATCGGTGTGCGTCCAAATTCGCCACCCCATACCACCAATGTTTCATCAAGTAATCCTCTTTGTTTTAAATCAAGCAATAATGCGGTGATTGGTTTATCAATACTGCGACATTTATTGACCAATCCAATATCTACCGCATTTTTTACATCTGTACCATGACTATCCCAACCCCAATCAAATAGCTGAACAAAGCGCACGCCCTTCTCCACTAATTTACGCGCCAATAAAACATTGTTTGCAAAACTCGTGGTACCCGGTTGCGTGCCATACATCTCATGAATATAAGCTGGTTCATCATTAATATTCATGACATCAGGCACTGAAATTTGCATTTTAAATGCCATTTCATATTGCGCCATCCGAGCAATGGTCTCGGGGTCTTTAAATTCATTATAGGTTAATTGATTCGCTTCATTGATCGCATCAATAGATGCTTTGCGTAAGTCTCGATCAATCCCTGCAGGGTCTTTTAAAAATAAAACTGGATCTCCTTCACTACGACACTGAACACCTTGATATACGGAAGGTAAAAATCCATTGCCCCAAACACTTTTTCCTGCATCCGGATTGTTACCACCTGATGTTAATACCACAAAGCCCGGCAGATTGCTATTTTCGCTTCCAAGCCCATAAGTAGCCCATGCACCAATACTTGGTCTACCTAATCGAGCCGATCCTGTGTGCATTAATAATTGCGCAGGACCATGATTGAATTGATCTGTTTGTACGGCTTTTAAAAAACTTATTTCATCAGCGACTGTTGCCAAATGTGGAAGATTGTCCGAAATCCATGCGCCACTTTGCCCTCTTTGTTTAAATATAGCTTGTGGCCCCAACATTTTAGGAACACCACGTATGAATGCGAATTTTTTTCCTTCTAGTAAACTTTGGGGACAATCCTGTCCGTCTAATTTTAATAATTCAGGCTTGTAATCAAATAGTTCCAATTGCGAAGGCGCACCAGCCATATGTAAATAAATAACCGATTTTGCTTTACCAATAAAATGGGGGGCTTGCGCCATGAGTGGATTGCTGTTGCCAAATTGATCAAAACGATCCTTGCTGCCTAACCAATCACATCCGCCCATCATGGAACCTAAAGCCATCGCACCGATGCCAGAAAAACATTCTTTAAAAAAATATTTTCTAGTTATTTGATGTGATGTTTGAAGATTGGCTTCCTGTATAATATTTTTATTACTTCGCTTACTCATTTCAATTTAATTTTTTGTCAAAAATTCATCCGTATTTATGATTGCAGTGGTGACCATCATTAATGCAGCCGAACTTGCATCTGCATTTTTATCACCAGTAATTTGTTCAATACGAAAACTGTTTTGTTTGTATTTGGTCAATGCGGTTTGATATAATTTTTCAAATACTTTTTGTTGATCGGGGCTAATTGTTTTATTAAATGCTAATTCATAGGCCTTGCTAATTTGTTTGCTTGCGTTTTGAGGAACCATTTTTATTACACGTTTTGCAAAGTGTTGTGCAGCTTCAATGTATACGGAATCATTTAATGAATTAAGTGCTTGTAATGGCGTGTTGGTTCTGATACGGCGCGCCGCGCAAACTTCCCTACTCGTTCCATCAAAACTTAACATTGATGGATAAGGGGCTGATCTTTTCCAAAAGGTGTATAAGGCCCGTCTATATTGATCCCCATCTGTACTTAATATCCATTTAGCACCATTATACGGCGACTTCCAAATTCCTTCTGGTTGGTACGGATACACACTAGGACCATTCATTTTATTACTTAATAATCCACTTACGGTTAATGCCTGATCCCGTATTTGCTCTGCGGATAATCTTACTCTTGGCCCTCTAGCGTATAATTTATTATAAGGATCTTTGTTTATTGCATCCTTATTAAATTTTGAATCCTGTTGATAGGTTGCACTCATCACCATTTCTTTGATCATCTTTTTCAAACTCCATTGATGCGTATTCATTAGTTGCCAGGATAAATAATTGAGCAACTCCTCATGCGTTGGCGGTATACCCTGTGTTCCAAAATCTTCTAGGGTTTCTGTAATTCCTTGACCAAATAATTGCTCCCATATTCTATTAACAATGGTTCGAGCAGTTAACGGATTTTTTTTATCTGTCAACCACATCGCCATACCCAATCTGTTTTTAGGTGCCCCTGCAGGCAATCCACCCAAGGAGGCGGGTACATCTGGCACCACCACTTTTCCTTTTACCAACCAGTTACCTCTTTCAAATATATGTGTGGTTCGAGACATATTGCTTGGATTATCAAGCATGATGGGGGTGGGCGTGTAATTATTTGAATGTAATAATGAATCAAAATTATTATAGGCCAATTCACCTTCTGGTGTTCCATTTTTTGGAAATGGGTTATCTAATCGAAACCAATCATATTGTATTCCATTTTCTTCCGGATTATTTATTTGTCGATTATTATAAATAAAAACTAAATGATGTTTGCCTAAGGTTGTAGGAATAGTAGTGGTTGCAATTTTCCAGTCTCCTTTTGAATTTTCAACGATAATATTTTTTAGCAAAGGCCCTTTCGCTGAATCTAAATGAATTTCCCATTTGCCTCCTGGTTTCCATGATTTGTATTTGTAATACAATAAAGTACTACCCGTTAAATCAATATCTTTTATACGAGCTTCCCCCTTATTTCTTAGCATTAACCATTTGGTATCCGCTAATGCACCATTGATAATTTGATCTGCCACCAATGAGTTAATAGCGGTTTGCCCTGTTTTAATAAATCGCATCAAGTCCTTTTCTCGCGACGGCGCATTTTTATGCAACCAATCTTGCAATTGAAATAATCTTATACTATCTGTATTATGAAATTCTTTTAAAAAAGGATATTCTGCATAGGTATCCTCATCTCTTGTATTATTAAATAAGGCTAAAAATTTATAATATTCTTCATGTTTAAAAGGATCGTAAGGATGGCTATGACATTGTACACAAGCGAAAGTAGTGCCCATCAAACTAACCCAAGTGGTATTTACGCGATCAATCACTGCTGCAGTTCTAAATTCTTCATTATCCGTTCCGCCTTCATCATTGGTTAATGTATTGCGATGAAATGCAGTGGCAATGTATTGTGCATCTGTAGGGTTAGGCAATAAATCCCCTGCTAATTGTTCTGTTAAAAAAATATTGTAAGGTTTGTCAACATTAAATGCATCAATTAACCAATCACGATATCTCCAAATAGTTCTTGAATCATCTTTCTCAAAACCTCTGGTATCTGCGTATCTTGCCATATCCATCCATAAGCCTGCCCACTTTTCACCATATTGCGGTGATGCTAATAATTCATTCACTAAAATTTCATACGCATCCTCATTATTATTTTGAAGATATTTTATTGCAATTGTTTCTGGTGCCGGCATTCCTATAATATCAAAACTTACACGACGAAGTAATGTTGGCTTATCTGCAATTGTCGCAGGTGTTAAACCTTCGGATTTTATTTTTTTATAAATAAATGGATCAATATTATTTTTTATCCAGCTTGGTTTTCCGAATAAACCAAAGGGTCCAATACCTACTGATGGAATAGGCGTTTCTTCCACTGGCAAATACGCCCAATGATCACCCCATTTAGCGCCTTGATTAATCCATTTTTTTAATAAACTAATTTCATCCTTACTTAACGGTGGATGCTTATAAGGCATGCGCTCCTCAGGATCGGTCAAATAAAGCCGCTTGATCATTTCACTATTTTCAGCATCCCCTGGAATGATCGCCACCTTCCCAGATTTATTAACTGCAAGTGCTTCTTGTCTGAATAATAAACTAAACCCACTTTGTCTTTTTACCCCACCGTGACAGCTGATACATTTTTTGTTAATCAATGGTTTTACTTCAGCATTAAAGTCAACTTGTTTGTTATTGAAAAAGTAGCGGGAACCTATTAATACGGGCACTAAAAAAAGTAGGATGACGATATAAATTTTAGGGACTCTTTTCAATATCATTTTTGCAACATTTTCAGTATTTAAGATAGGTTATTTTTAAACACAGGCAAAAGGCGTAACTACGAAAGCCTTACTAGTGTTATCCTTGGGGGTCAAATAGGTGTTAATGAAACTATAAATTTCAAAATGGGGCTCATTTGGAATATAAATTAAAGGTTTGATTACTAGCTGTTTAACTTTTTAGATCAATTTTATTAAAATAGCTTAACATTTCATTACCATTAAAGCTTAAAAAAGGGTGGTAAATTTTATATACGATAATTGCATTTTTCTAACCAAACCAAACCAAAAATGAAAAAAATCTATCAGCAAATCCTTGATTTCCCTCAAATGGTTAATCAAAAGGTGTTCAATGCGCAATTAAACACGGCAGTTGACAAATTCGATTCTCAAGATGGTGTAAGGAGCTACACAAAGTCCATTTACCAAATTTTATCCCTCATTGTACTTATTACAATGGAAGTAGCTGTAATTAAGGGGGCCATGGCTTATTTTACCGATGCGGCTAGTACCGGTTTAGGTAAGGCAGGTAGTGTTTTAACTACTTTAGTATTAGTTTATTCTGCTTTCCCAATTGCACACATTATTAGATCAAGAGGCGAAAGCTTAGGTGGTTCACACAATGGTATTGTAACTTTTATTTTTAAAGATTTTGTTACAACCAATATCAAAATACTAGGTGAGGTAGCTGCAGTGGGTGCTTTCATCGGCGCTACTTGTTTTACTTTATCTTTTGTATTTGATACCAACTTATTTACGGTAACCAGCTCAAATTCTTTAAGTGCTTTAGCCGGCTTAGCTACCTTACCAATGGAAGGTTTGACCAATTTATTTGCTGCTTTAAAATTAGAATACCTAACATCAGTTTTAGCTTCATTTGGCGGCTTTACTATGGCGGGCACACAAACTTTTACTGGTGATATGTTATGGAATGCAAATGACTTATTATTAGTTGCAGGTGCATTCATTAATGTCGCAGTGGGTTTAGCAGTTTTATATGTTAACCTTGCTATATATCATTTCTTATATACGATTGTATCTAATTTTATCAAATGGATTCAAAGCCCTTCTATTCCAATTTCAATGAAAAGCAAATAGTAGGTCGATATGAATCAATAACTTTTTACTAATTCATGGAAGCCCCGCCTCGAGTAATCGACGCGGGGCTTTTTGATGCTCTATTTTTTGAGAATAAAACATTATTTTCATGGAGGTAATCCGGCAACATATAAATCCGGACGTATTTAAAATTTATTTCATGAAAAAACTTTGTTTACTCTTATTCGTTGCTACTGTATCCAATTTTTTATTTGCACAGCAAACGCAAAAGCCACCATTACATGGTAAAAATTGGATGGCGATTACAGGGAAGCCTTTAGCTGCAACTGCAGGTTCCATTGTTTTTGAAAGAGGCGGTAATGCCGTAGACGCTGCATGTGCAATGCTAGCAGCCACATGTACCATGTGGGATGTATTAAGTTGGGGAGGCGAAACGCAGGCTTTAATATACAATCCCAAAACAAAACAAGTACTTGCGATTAATGCAATGGGGGTTGCACCTACAGGGGCTACACCAGAATTTTTTAAAAGTAAAGGATATGGATTTCCACCAGAATATGGTCCACTAGCTGCTACTACACCAGGTACACCTGGCGGTATTTGTTATATGTTATCGAATTATGGGACGATGAGTTTAAAAGAAGTGTTAGCACCTGCCATGCAATTAGCTGCTGGATATCCGATAGATGCACAAACTGCAAATAGTATTGAAAGAGGGAAAGATAAAATTAAACAATGGCCATATAGCACTAAAGTTTTATTAACGCATCCTGGACAAAAAAGAGAAGCGCCAGAGGCGGGAGAAATTTTTGTACAAAAAGATTTATTAGCCACACTTCAAAAAATGGTGGATGCAGAACAAAGCGCATTAAAAAAAGGTAAAACAAGAAAAGAAGCCATTCAAGCTGCTTATGATCGTTTTTATAAAGGAGATATTGCAGATGAATTTGTACGCGGTGTAAAAGAGCAAGGTGGATTAATAACGAAGCAAGATTTAGCAAATTGGAAACCCATTGAAGAGGCGCCTACGCATATTAATTATAAGGGCATTGATGTTTACAAATTGCAACAATGGACACAAGGCCCTGCTTTATTGCAAGCACTAAACATTTTAGAAAATTTTGATTTAAAATCAATGGGGTATAATTCAACAAAATACATTCATACTGTTTATCAAGCAATGAATTTAAGTTTTGCTGATCGTGATTTTTATTATGGGGATCCAAAATTTTCGACACAACAACCAATGACTGGTTTATTAAGTAAAGCATATGCAAAGCAAAGAGCAGGGGAAATTAATGCAATGCAAAATAATGCCAACACAGCTCCGGGTGACCCTTATCCATTTGAGGGCAAACAAAATCCATTTTTAAATTTATTAAAACAGCGTGCTATAGCTACAGGGTCCGACACCACCAAATCAAATAGCAGCGCGCTACCTATTCATGATGCTCGCGTAGCGCAACAAACCATGAATCCACTAATAGATCATGAATATATGGATCGTTTATGGCGTGGCACCACTTCGGTAGAAGCTGCGGATAAAGAAGGATGGGTTGTTTCCATTACACCTAGTGGTGGTTGGTTGCCAGCTGTCATTGCCGGAAATACAGGTGTGGGAATGAGTCAAAGAATGCAAAGTTTTGTTTTAGATTCAATCATTAATCCTTTCAATGTAGTGGCACCAGGAAAAAGACCAAGGGTGACCCTAACACCAAGCATGGCTATGAAAGAGGGTAAACCATTTTTAGCATTTGCTGTACAAGGAGGTGATACGCAGGATCAAAATTTATTACAGTTTTTTTTAAACATGGTTGAATTTGGGATGACTGTGCAGCAAGCAACAGAAGCTGCCAATATTAATTCAAATCAATTGTGGTTATCGTTAGGTGGTTCCACAATGGCTGATCGAAAACCAAAGCCAGGCAATTTATTATTAGGCAAAACGGTTTCTGAATTAATTAAAAAAGATTTAAGGGGAATGGGATATAGTATCAGTGTTGGTGATCGAACAAGTGGCCCCATCAATGCTATCTATTTTGATTGGAAGCATGGAAGTTTGTGGGGAGGCAGTTCCAATAATGGAGAGGACTATGGGATTGGTTGGTAATTTAATGTGGGAATATGATAAAGCCAACATTCCATGATCAATTTAAAATTTTATATTTAAATGTTTTACTCATCAATAATGCAGCTTACACCTAAATTCAATCCAATTTACATTGTCATAACTATTTGTTGTTTGTTATTCTGTACCCAATCAAAAGCGAATTCGCAAGCGATTGAGGATAGCACTACTATAAAATCATATTCAATCAATTATACAACGCGCCCTTTAAACATTGATGGTAAACTCAATGATCAAGCATGGAAAAAAGCAGCTTGGACCGATTTGTTTGTTGATATTGAAGGAACTATAAAACCTAAGCCTTTATTTGATACCCGAGTTAAAATGTTATGGGATAGTCAGTATTTATATATCGCTGCAGATTTAAAGGAGCCTCATTTATGGGCAACTTTGTTAAACCATGACGATATCATTTTTAGAGACCATGACTTTGAAGTATTTATTGATCCCAATAATGATGAAAATCAGTATTTCGAAATTGAGATTAATGCCTTAGGGACTGTGATGGATTTATTTATGTTTAAAACCTACAAGCTAGGTGGTCCAATGGTTATGGGTTGGAATAGTGATGGTATGAAGTCGGCTATTCAAATAAAAGGTACCCTAAACGATAATCGAGATATAGATAAAGGATGGACGATTGAGATGGCTATTCCCTATTCCTGCTTAAAAAAACCAGACAGAAATTATTTACCTAATCTAGATAAACCATGGCGTATTAATTTTTCGAGAGTAGAATGGACCATGCAAAATGAAGGAATTAGCTATGTAAAAAAATTGAATCCGAATGGTAAGCCCATCCCTGAATTCAATTGGGTTTGGTCACCCATTGGTGTTATTAACATGCATGTTCCAAATCGTTGGGGTTATTTGTATTTTAAAAAATAGCCTGCGCGCGCTTTTTATTAATCCTCGTTTTTGATTACTATATATAACTAATTATAGCAATAACTTTCTTTATTTAAAATTCAAACATGAAAAATTTTTCTGCTCTATTTTTAATTTTTGTTGCTTCATTTGGATTTGCGCAATCCGGCAAACTTGAAAATCCAAAAAGTATTAATAAAGATTGGTTGGTAAGTCCATTCGAACAAAAAGCAACCATTACCAATCAAGGGCAACATATTGTATTGAATAACGGATTGGTAAAAAGGACTTTTGTTATTACCCCCAATGTGGCTTGCTTTGATTATACGAATTTAACCAATGGGCAACAATTAATTCGCAGTATTGAACCAGAGGCCAAAGTGGTGATTGATCAAATTACTTATAAAGTTGGTGGATTATCAGGACAAAAAGAAAAAGCGTATTTACAAATTGACGGTATTAAAAATTTACAAAAAGCCGATTCCGATTTTGTTTTTACAAAATATACGATTGGTAAAATTGAACCCTTTATTAATTGGAAGCCCACCACCTGGCTTGGAAACGCAAAACAGCCAACAGGTGCTCGAATTGAATTTGAATATCTTTCTTCGATTGCTGCACTTAAAAATATTATTATTAAAGTGCATTATGAAATATATGATGGCATTCCCTTAATAACAAAATGGGTTTCTATTCAAAATAATTCAAATAAGTCAATAAAAATTAATCGCGTTGTGAATGAAGTGCTTGGATTGGTAGAAGAAGAAAGTGCAGTGGTGGGCAAGCCCGAAGAAATGAAAAAGCAACATGGTATTTATGTTGAAACGAATTATGCATTTAACAATGCGATGCGTTATGATATCAGTGATCAAACAACCCATTGGAAAATTGATTTAGCCTACACCTCGCAAGTAAATTATAATTACGAAACTCCATGCTTATTAGAAATATATCCTGAAAAAGCCCCTGGTATTGACTTGGCCCCCAATGAATATTTTAAATCGGTTCGAACCAATGAACTATTGATGGATAGCTATGATCGTCAAAGAAGAGGCTTGATGATTAAAAAAATGTATCGCACCCTAGCACCATGGACCACACAAAATCCAATTTTCATGCATTTGGTCAGTAAGAATGACCAAGAAGTTATAAATGCAATTGATCAGTGTGTGGCAACAGGGTATGAGGCTGTTATTTTAAGTTTTGGTAGCCATTTGAATATGGAAGATAGCTCAATTGCAAACATTAAAAAATGGAAGACTTTAACCGATTATGCACACCAGCATAAAATTTTATTAGGCGGGTATTCCTTATTTAGTAGCCGACGCATTAGCGATGCAGATGATGTTATAGATATTAAGACAGGCAAACCTGGAGGAGCATTTTTTGGCAATGCACCTTGCTTCGGAAGTAATTGGGGATTGGCCTATCGGGATAAAATAAAATACTTTTTTAAATCAACGGGTTTTGATATTTGGGAAAATGATGGTCCTTATCCAGGCGATGTATGTGCATCAACCACACATCCAGGTCATAAAGGATATGATGATTCACAATGGAGACAAATGGAAATTCAAAAGGAATTATATCATTGGTTAAACGAATCTGGTGTATATATTAATGCACCAGATTGGTATTTTCTAGATGGTACACATAAAATTGCTTTAGGTTATAGAGAGGTAAATTTTTCTTTATCACGAGAACAGCAAAAACTATTAAACCGACAAAACATTCATGACGGCACTTTAGAAAAAACACCATCCATGGCCTGGGGTTTTGTCCCATTAACAAAGTATCAAGGGGGAAATGATGATGCTATATTAGAACCTTTAAGTGAGCATTTAAAGGACTACGAGCAATTGATGATGCAATATTATGGTGCAGGGGTGCAGGCTTGTTACCGAGGCCCGCGCTTGTATGATACTGAATCAACTAGGCTAGTCGTTTCCAAAACAATTGATTGGTATAAAAAGTACAGAAATATTTTAAATGCCGACATTGTTCAACTACGCCGAGCTGATGGGCGTGATTGGGATGGCTGGATGCATGTAAGCCCTTTTACTGCGCAAAAAGGATTTATGATGCTATTTAATCCAACAAAGGAAGTGATGACTAAAACAATTAAGCTGCCGCTTTATTATACTGGTTTAACGCAAAAAGTAAAAATTTCAGATTCAAATGGCCTAACTAATCAATATAATTTAAATCGTGATTACACCATCGATTTTACTTTTACCATCCCGCCAGATACCTATAAGTGGTTTGTGATAGAATAAAAAAATGCCCCGAATTATCGGGGCATTTTTTTATTCGTTATTTTTAATTGGGCTAGTTCAAGAATAACTCATCAATAAATATCCAGGCGGTTGTTCCTTTACCAGGATGCCATACCGGTAATTTTTTTACATTTAAAAC
Source organism: Chitinophagaceae bacterium (assembly GCA_003509845.1). Taxonomy (GTDB): domain Bacteria; phylum Bacteroidota; class Bacteroidia; order Chitinophagales; family Chitinophagaceae; genus Sediminibacterium. The sequence continues at coordinate 11,687 of DOMR01000063.1, forward strand.
GGTAAATCTATAATGCTTGTACGAAGTGTTGTTTGGAAAATCAACTGTGAATGTTTTGATGTCCTTCATCACATCTTTTTGCGTTAACTCATAAGGAAACTTTGTTTCTGTAATTTTTGCAAATCGAACACCATCATTACTTCCTTCCACCGAAATGGAAACGATTGGGAAAACGTAGGAGCCTACATCAATCAAGCTATTTAAAAAAGCTTGATGTAAAACACGCGGTTGATTAAAATTAACCATGAACTTCATGGTAGTATCCTTATAGCCCAACCATTTTTTATTTGTAAAATTAGATCCGCCTAGTTCTAGGTCAACCAATGTTCTAGCGCCATCACCCAAATACTTTTGATCTGGTGATGAAATCAAGTAAATTGAATCAGGGCGAATTTCTGACTTATAAAAATTGCGTTGAATAATATCACTACTAATCCAACCTGGCTTAAATACTTTAATTTTTAAATTGGTATTTCGCGTAAGGCGTAAGGTATTTTTATAAATAGGACTCGTTAAACTGTCTGGATCAACCCCATTTAAGGTATAACGAATCGTTACGCCATTCAGCATATGCTTCATTTTTACATCTAAAAACTTTGAAATAATAGAAGAGTCTTGGTCAATCGTAGGTGGATTTATTTTTAGCACCTTGGATTCTAAATTATCACCAATGGTAAATTTGGTTTTTGGATAACGTGCAGCAATCTTCTCTAACTGTGTTTTACCAATGACACTTGACCAAATATTAATATTCGCAATATTACTTCCCTTTAAAAAATTGGTTAATTCACTTTCGCTAAATTTTAAACCGCAAATTGATAACAACTTTAATTTTTTCAGTTGTTTTAGCGGTTCTAATGTTTTTAAATCAAGATTGGTATAGTTTAAATTAATATTTTCAACATTATTAAATTGACTGATGATGCTTACATCCTCATTGGTTAATGGCATGCCTTGCATATTTAAACGCACCACTTGATCCTGTAGGTTTTCTAATTTCTTTAAAACATCTCTACTGTAAAAGCTGCCTTGAAAAAAGTTTACATCTATAGCATCACTACCATGATACAAGTAATTAACGGTACAATAATTTGAATTATATTCCGCTAAATCAGCTAAGCCTGTTTTTACTTCCACCTTTGTGTTGTCTGCTGGTATATATTTATTAGCCAATAAAAACAAAGTATCTGTTTTTGCTAATTCATTCATTTTTAGCTTAAAGTCACCACCCGCTTTTATCCATCTACTTAAAATAGCCACTTCCTCGGTAGTTAATTGCAATTTACCATCTGGCGGCATGTGTTTTTTATGCGTGATGTCTAAATGAATTCTTTCAAACATCATAGCCTCCTTATCCTTGTCTGCAGTAAGAATATTTCCACTCTTACCTCCTTTCTGAATATTTTCAGGTGTATTTAATAATAATTCTCCTTTTACTTTATTTGCACCATGACAGCTCACACATTTTTGTTGTAAAATTGGTTCCACTGCTCTTGCATACAAGGTTGCATTAGAATCAGTAACCACCTTGATCACTTGTGTATTTTCGGCAGTTTCCTTTTGTGGAAAGCTAATAACACTTCCACCATGGGTAAGTTGCGCTCCTTTATGTGTAAAAATGATGATTACTAATAAGTAAACCATTGAAAACTCAACCCTCAAAATATAATTACTTTTAAAACGCTGATTGTATTGTTGCAAGTAAATTAAACCCCAACCAATCATTGCTATTGCAATTCCACCCCATTGATGCGCAAAAATTAATGAATCATCATAACTATCTTGTTTGGATAAAAAGATACCTAAGACGGCTACGATACTTGCTAAAAATGCATTGCCTACTAAAATCGGATGTAGAATATTATTAGCTACACTGCCTTTTTTATCTATTAAGTAATAGATACCAATAAGGATACCCAATACAATAGGAAAATGTAAAAACAAGGGATGCATTTTTCCAAACCATTCCAAATACATACCCAATTTTAATTCCTCATTAAAAAATGCAATTAATATTAAAAAGGGATTGATTACCCAAAGTGCATTATTTACAAAACTCGTCCATTTTTTCAAATTCATTTCTAACTAATTAAATCATTGATCACATTTCCAGCAACATCGGTTAAACGATATCTTCTTCCCAAATGTTTGTAGGTAAATTCTTCATGTTTAACACCCATTAAATGCATAATGGTTGCGTGGAAGTCATGAACATGCACTGGTAAGGAATTAATATTATATCCAAATTCGTCTGTTTCTCCATGCACACCAGGCTTAACTCCGCCACCTGCCATCCAAATAGTAAAACATTTTGGATGATGATCACGACCATAGTTGTCCTTGGTTAAAGCACCTTGACAATAGTTAGTTCTTCCAAATTCACCACCCCATATTACTAAGGTTTCATCTAACAAGCCTCTTTGTTTTAAATCCTGAATTAATGCTGCTGATGATTGATCAATATCCTTGCATTGTCCTTCTAATTCTGCAGGTAAGTTACCGTGGGTATCCCATCCTTGGTGATATAATTGTACAAAGCGTACTCCATTTTCTGAAAGCTTTCTTGCTAATAAACAGTTTGCTGCATACGTACCTGGCACCAAACATTCAGGTCCATACATTTTCACAATGGACTCTGGTTCATTTTGCAATGATGTTATTTCTGGAACTGCCATTTGCATACGGTAGGACAATTCGTATTGCTGAATTTTAGTTACAATTTCTGGGTCACCAATTTCTTTATAGGATTCTTGGTTTAACGCAGATATCTCATCCAAAATTTCGCGCTTATCTCCACGTTTGATAAATTCAGGGTCAGTTAAATATTTAACAGGTTCTTCACCACTGCTAAACTGAACGCCTTGATGTATGGAATCTAAAAATCCGTTGTTCCATAATTTTGAATATACACCTTGTCCATTTCCCTTGCCTTTACTTAATAACACACAAAACGCTGGCAAGTTTTTATTTTCACTTCCCAAACCATAACTAATCCATGATCCCATACTTGGTCTGTTACCTACCTGCGAACCTGTTTGAAAAAAAGTAAGTGCTGGATCGTGGTTAATTGCTTCGGTATAGATGGTTTTAACAATACACATATCATCTGCCATTTTCGCAAGATGTGGTAAGGTTTCACTAAACCAGGCACCATTGCTACCATGTTGCGAAAATTTAAACTTAGTTCCTGCTAATGGAAATTTTGCTTGATTAGCAGTCATTCCTGTTAATCGTTGGCCATTACGAATACTTGCTGGCAATTCCTCGCCATGCATTTTTTGTAATAGCGGCTTGTAATCAAATAAATCTAATTGCGATGGCGCTCCATTTTGAAACAAATAAATAATTCGTTTTGCTTTGGGAGCAAAATGTGGTAATACATTTGCAAAAAGCTCATCCTCAGTGCTAGCATTAAATAATCCAGGTGCCATTAATGAGCCCAAAGCTAATCCACCTAAACCCAAACTCATTTTGGATAAAAATTTACGCCTGTTTTGATTTAAGCCATGTTCTAAAAATTCGTTCATAATATTTTATGATTTTGTAATTGTTTCTTCTAAATTATACATGATTAAAATAGTCTTCATTAAAGCCGCTGCTTCTGATGAATTGTATTTTTGTTTTGGATGTTCAAATTCACCCACTTTTAAAGCCGCTTCTGCAACTGCAGGCTTTGTATTAAAAAATGCAACTTGTTTTTTGCAATAAGCATTTAATTTTTCACGCTCAAACTTGGTTGGCTTTCTAATTACAATTGTTTCAAATGCCTGATCAATTTTTTCCTCTAATGATTTTTTACTTAGTGCTGTATTTTCACCTAATACCCTAGCAGCTTCTAATATCGTAGGATCGTTAAGCATGGTTAAGGCTTGTAGTGGCGTATTGGTACTTGATCTTTTCGCCTCGCATTGGTCCCTATTACTCGCATCAAATATCATCATGCTTGGTGGTGGGGCAGTCAACTTAATAAATGTATATAAGCCCCTTCTATAAATATCGGAACCATGATCCTGTTTGTAACTCGCTAAACTCCCACGACCCGAAGTGGAACTTTCCCAAACTCCTTTAGGTTGATAGGGTTTAACACTTGGTCCACCAATCTTTGTATTCAATAAGCCACTTGTACTTAAAATGTAATCACGTACAATCTCTGCCTTAAATCTCATTCTAGGTGATCTTGAGTACGTTAAATTTTCTGGATCCTGTTCCAATTGCTTTTTGCTTATGATGTTGGATTGTTTATAGGCATTACTACTCAGTATTTTTTTAACTAAATATTTAATATCCCAATTATGTTCCATGAAATCAACAGCCAACCAATCTAATAACTCTGGATGAGTTGGTAACTCCCCTTGTAAACCAAAATCACCCGAAGATTTTACCAGCCCTCTTCCAAACATATCCTGCCAAATAAAATTCACAAACACACGTGCGGTTAGTGGATTTTTTTTATTGGTCGTCCACTTTGCTAAGCCCAAGCGATTGCTACCATACTTTGTACTATCATAAGGCATGATCGATTCTAAGGCGGTAGGTCGTACTAAAATATTTGTTGGCGCATCATAACTACCACGACTTAAAATATAAGTAGGTCTTGGTTTTACCGTATCGCCTGCCTTCCAATCACCCAT
>DOMR01000083.1 GCA_003509845.1 Chitinophagaceae bacterium
TTTTTGTGCATCAATCAATTGCCCTTGAATTTATTGAATTACTAAAAGAACAGGTTGCAAAATTACAATTTGGATTGCCTTGGGAAAAAGGAGTCACTTTAACACCGCTTCCAGAGCCGGGAAAGCCAGCCTATTTAAATGATTTAATTGTGGATGCACAATTACATGGAGCAACTGTGATGAATGAAAATGGTGGGACTATAAATGAAACATTTTTTTATCCAGCTATTTTATTTCCGGTCAATAAAAAAATGAAAATATACAGTGAAGAGCAGTTTGGTCCAATCATTCCAATAATTCCATTCGATGATATTGAAGAACCTATTCAATATATTATTGAATCAACACATGGCCAACAAGTGAGTTTGTTTTCACAAAATATAGCAGAATTGGCAAGTTTGATTGATCCTTTAGTGAATCAAGTGAGTCGCGTAAATATCAATTGTCAATGTCAAAGAGGACCTGATAGTTTTCCTTTTACGGGTCGAAAGGACAGTGCCGAGGGTACTTTATCTGTGGTAGATGCTTTACGATCATTTTCAATTAGGTCATTGGTTGCGGCTAAGCTAACAGAAGAAAATAAAGAAATCATTAACGATATTGTAGCTTCAGACGACTCTAATTTTTTGAGTACGAAGTTTATATTTTAAATTTTAGTTTACCAATGCATCCAATTCATAACGCCTTAAATGTGTTCAATGAACCATTGATAATATGTGGGACAGACCCAATGACGGGTGTATACAGAGATGGTTGTTGTAATACTGGTACAAACGATAGGGGAACACATACCGTTTGTGCGGTAGTGACTAATGAATTTTTACAATTTTCAAAGAGTAAGGGCAATGATTTAACAAAGAATTACCCGCCAACTAACTTTAAAGGGCTAGTGGAGGGAGACAAATGGTGTCTTTGCGTTTCTAGATGGATAGAAGCCTATCAAGCCAATGTGGCGCCTCCTATCATTTTGAAGGCGACGCATATTAAAACCTTAGAATACATTTCCTTAGAAGCGTTGATCAAATATGAATATGTGCCTTTGACAGTTATTGGTTGGACTGAATTAAATAATAAATTAGAAAAGACTTTTAAGTTTAATAACTACGATGAGGTGGTCATATTCTCTAATAAAGTAATGCAAATTGCCATTAATCAAGATCATCATCCAGAAATTAATGTCCATTATAATTTTGTAAAAGTGCGTATCACTGATTTTGAGAAAGGGGCAGTTTCAGAAAAGTGTCACCGATTTATTAGTGCCGTCAATGAATTAACGCTTTCTTAGGTTTCCTAATAGATGAACTTTAAAATTAGTATTTGTTTTAATTTTTAATGCACCTTATACTGCCTCCGTAAACTCTATTGTGCGTTAATACGAATGCGCCCCCGTTGCTTAAGTTGAAGTATCGAGATCCATCACCACTTACGGTGCTGCTCCAGTAGCTACCACTAATGCCTGTATTATTAATAATTATTTCACGACTTCCAGCTATTGTAAGTTTTAACGGTGAAGCATATGCGCCATCAGAATTTTTCAATGTCCAACTTGCCAATTCGGCATTCCACTCCGCTTCAGTTGGCAAACGAAAACCAGTAGGGCATGGATTATTAATACCATTTACGCCCTGCCATAAATTTACATTTTGAGGGGTTCTCCAATCAGTGAGTGGCGTAGCAGGCATAATAAAATTTGCGTTACCTGGATTATCAGTAGTTGCCTGTGTTGCGATTGTGGTTGATTTTCTTAATTGGTGTTGATCTGCTGCTCGTCCCCATTGGTATAAATCACCATAGGCGCTTGTATCGGTACTACTTGTTGCAACCCTTGATGCGCCAAGGTTTCGATCCATCCAAACTTTACCATTGGCACTTGTAACGGTGGACGGTACAACATTCGGTGTTGGGGTGATTGGTGTATTTTCATTTTGTCGTTTATCACAACCAAAAACTAAGAAAGCTGAGCAAATGATTAAAATATTTTTCATACAATAAGTGTTTTAATATTTACAATTTATATATATTCTTTTACTGACGATTTAACAAATTATGAAAGCACTAACTTTGCTAGTGATTGCCAAAAGGCGGGATATCCTTCCCAAAAAACAAAATTACAACCCCAATGTGGACAAGGATCTGAAGTGTATACTAATACTTTTCCAGCATTTGTATTTTTGATGACAATGGCAGGATCTTTGGTTTCCTTATATCTTGCAATAACAATTGAATCTTCTAGCTCAATAGTTTTATTGTAGCCTAATATTGGAGGACAGCCATCTAAACATAGTGACGGGCATAGTGCTTTACCTTCGGGAGTTATTTCCATTGAAAACCCTTCTGTTGTTTCCACTAAGTCTTCTATATCCAAACATTTCACAGGAAGCATTTCGCGTAAACGAGTTCTGCCCCAACCACCTTTGCCTAGCTCTCCAGTAAATGAATACCAACCGCCTAGGAACATATATCGTCCCCCTTCATTGGCGTGTTCTACAGAAAGTCGGATCCTATCTGGAAATGTAAGAATTTCTTTTCCGAATTTACTTCTATCAAAAAATTTAGGAGATAATTGAAAAAGTTTAGCATCTACGTCACTGAAAATGATTAGATCGTAGTCCTTTAATATTTGCTCGTAATCACCAGGCCCTAAATTATTATAGAAATCCCATGCTGAAACCGAGTTAACCTGATAAGTTGGATCTTTTTCTAAAGCCTCTTTCAACCAAATTCCATAATTAAATATTTCCAAGCCTTTAGGACTATGATGAAAAGGCGTTTCTGCAAAAACTGGTCCTGTTAGAATGGCCCAATCACCTACGTAATATACTTTTTTCATGTAAAGGTTTAACTTGATGAATTGTCAAAATTAATTTAACGTTATCTTAAATTATGCTACTAATTTAGACTTTATTATCTTCAGTTGCTTAATTCTATTTAGAATATATTTACTTTTTTATAAATAAATTTTATATACATTTAGGGATGCAAATCAAAATCATTAAACAAATACTCTTCTATTTTTTGATAGGCTTTTATCTTTTTGCAGGGTATAACCATTTTGCCACGCCTTCTTTTTATTTTCCTATAATACCCCCTTATTTGTCCACTTGGGCCAAAGAGATCAATATATTATCAGG
>DOMR01000103.1:0-4683 GCA_003509845.1 Chitinophagaceae bacterium
TATTGGCGGGAAAAATGGGATTGATGTTGGCTTGTTTAAAAACATGGTCGGACTCATCAAACAACCTTCCTTTTTATTATACGATTTTGATTTTTTGAAAACATTGCCTAATCATCAGTGGGAGAATGGATTTGCTGAAATCATTAAGCATGCAGCCATCAAGGATGCGAAATTGATGAAGCAATTGGCTTTCCATGATTTGTCTTTTTATCAAAAAAATAAAAAAGAATTAATTGCGCTCATTGAAAAAAATGTAAAAATAAAAATGACAGTGGTGCAAAAGGATGAGTTTGAAAAAGGCGATCGCAAGTTGCTCAATTTTGGACATACTATTGGACACGCCATTGAAAATGAACATGCATTATTACATGGGCATGCAATTAGTATCGGCATGGTATATGCGGCTAAAATATCTCAGGTTTTACTTGGATTTACTGATACTGGTATTATCATAGAAACCCTTAAAAAATATGGTTTGCCTATTAGTATGCGTTTTGATATTACGCATGCGATGGCAGTAATGCAGAAGGATAAGAAAAATGCAGCCAAAGGGATGCAGTATGTGTTATTGAATAAATTAGGAAATGCCGTATATGAAACGGTACCTATGAAATCATTAGAAAAATTAATAAAGTTGTATTCTTAAGATGCGTGTAATAGTATATCCATCAAATCTAGTAGGGGCACAAATTGCACCAGCAAGCAAAAGTAGTATGCAAAGAGCCTGTGCAGCAGCATTATTGCATAAGGGGAAAACGATTATTCATAATCCTGGCCATTCCAATGATGATCTGGCTGCAATGGATGTCATTCAAAAATTGGGTGCTGTTGTTGAAATAAATAATGCAGGAAACAATGAAATAAACGAGGCGACAATCACGGTGATTTCCAATGGCGTGAATCCAATAGGTCCCGCAATGAATTGCGGTGAAAGTGGTTTAGGCATTCGAATGTTTACCCCTATTGCCGCTTTAAGTAACCAATCTATCAGCATTGAAGGGAAAGGAAGCTTAGTGAAAAGACCCATGCATTTTTTTGATGAAATACTTCCTTCCTTAGGGGTTGCAATCAAATCGCAACAAGGTTTCTTGCCCATTGAAATAAAAGGGCCTTTGCAACCCGTAAATATAACAGTGGATGGTTCTTTGAGTTCGCAGTTTTTGACTGGCTTATTAATGGCATATGCGGCTACTGAAGTATATGATACCGAAATCAAGGTGACGGATTTAAAAAGCAAACCTTATATTGATTTAACCCTATCTGTATTAAATGCATTTGGTTGGAATGTAAAACATACCAACTATGAAATTTTTAAATTTTATAGTCATACACTATTAAAACCATTGATTGAATATACCGTAGAGGGTGACTGGAGTGGTGCAGCTTTTTTATTAGTGGCTGGTGCAATTGTAGGTCCTCTTAAAGTGAAAGGCTTGCAATTAGATTCAACACAAGCAGATAAAAAAATCATTAGTGCTTTAATTAGTGCGAATGCAAGTATTACCATTGAATCGGATGGAATAATTATAGGTCCTAATAAAAATATGGAAAATGGGGGACAAGAAAAATTGAATGCATTTCAATTTGATGCAACAGATTGTCCTGATCTATTTCCGCCATTGGTCGCATTGGCTTCTTATTGTGATGGGGTTTGTGAAATAAAAGGCGTTAGTCGGTTAGCGCATAAGGAAAGTGATCGCGGACTCACCTTGCAAGCCGAGTTTGCAAAAATGGGAATTCCTATTATTTTATCAGGGGATCGTATGCAAATACATGGTGGAGGTGAAATTAAATCAGCAGTTGTGTTTTCACAGCATGATCATCGCATTGCTATGGCATGTGCCGTAGCTGCTTTAGGTGCGAATGGACCTGTTGAAATTACTGAAGCGGAGGCCATCAATAAATCCTATACTGATTTCTTTACTGATATACAACAATTGGGAGCAAAAGTGGATATAGAATAAATTTCTTACCTTGTAATATTGAACTTTGTAACATGAACAAATTTGGAACCTTATTTAGTGTACAGATATTTGGAGAATCACATGGGGCATGTGTGGGCCTTACTATTGATGGATGCCCCGCTGGCTTACCATTAATGGTGGCTGATTTTACAGAAGATATGGAGCGTCGCAAAGGGGGCAAACAAAAAGGAACGACACCAAGGCAGGAAGATGACATTCCTATTTTTAAAACCGGAATTTTTAATGACCTAACTACTGGCGCGCCACTCATGATGTTGTTTGAAAATAACAATACGAGAAGTGGTGATTACGAAAAACAAAGAGCAGTTCCAAGGCCAGGTCATGCTGATTTCACAGCGCATCATAAGTTTGGGGGTTTTGAAGATTATAGAGGCGGTGGACATTTTAGTGGTCGACTCACTGCAGCTTTAGTGGGCGCGGGTGTGGTCGCTAAAAAGTTATTAAAAGGGGTTGAAGTAAAAGCGACCCTAAAAAGTATCGGAGGAGAAACTGATTTAGAAAAGGGATTGCAAAGAGCGATTGATAATAAAGATAGTGTGGGTGGTATTGTGGAATGTGTGGTTTCAGGTTTGCCAATTGGATTAGGGGAGCACTTTTTTAATTCAGTGGAATCTTTAATTAGTCATGCGGTGTTTGCTATACCTGCAATTAGGGGAATTGAATTTGGTACTGGCTTTGCTGCTGCCAATATGTTTGGGATTGAACACAATGATGCAATTATTGATGCTTCCGGAAAAACAAAAACGAATCATGCAGGTGGGGTAGTAGGTGGTTATACCAATGGGAATGATTTAGTTTTCCGTATTGCCGTAAAACCTACCTCTTCAACACCCAAAGAACAAAACACGCTGAATTGGGAGACCAATGAACAAGAAAATTTTTCTGTAAAAGGAAGACACGATTTATGCATAGCACTTAGGGTACCGGTTGTCTTGGAAGCCGTTACTGCAATTGTACTTGCAGATTTAATGATGATAGATCAAAAAATTCCAAGAATCATTAAAAATTAAAATTATGGAAAGCGAATTTATATACCATGTAACTACACAAAAGGAGTGGGAACAAGCCTTGTTGAATAATGAATATTTACCCTTACACTATACGCAGGATGGGTTCATTCATTGTTCTATCGAAAGACAAGTCCCTGGCGTGTTAGATCGTTTTTACAAAGGCCAATCCGGGTTAGTGAAACTTAAAATAGAAAAAGCCAAAGTTCAAAGGCCTGTTTTATTTGAATTAGCGCACGATATAAATGAATTATTCCCGCATATTTACGGATCACTTAATATTGATTCAGTAGTTGAAGTGATCTCATTGTAGCATAAATGCAGTTAGTTAATTTTATAAAAATCGCCGTTGTTTGCATCTTTTTGATGTTGCAATCTCCTGCTGTTGTGACTGCGCAACAAATTTATCCCAATACCTTAACCAACGCCAATTATCTGGATAGCGCAAACATAAAACGCTATAAAAAATGGATCGATACCTCACGGATTCATATTGAATTAAATCGAATCACAGGAATTGCTAGTTTTTATGGTAGAAGTTTTGATGGGACTTTGACCGCTGCTGGGGAAACATTTAGTAATAAAAAATTGACCGCTGCATGTAATTTATTTAAGTTAAATACAATTGTAAGGGTAACTAATTTACGAACTGGCTCCAATGTGTTGGTAAGAGTAAATGATCGAATGCATCCAAAAATGCTACAAAAAGGGAGAATCATAGATTTAAGTCAAGCTGCATCTAAAAAATTGATTACCAATGCAAAAGGTATCGTAAAAGTGGCAATTGAAGCCATTGGATATTCAAAAACCACACCAAAAACGTAGGAAATCCTTAATCTATAAATAATTTCAATATTTCATCTTTTAGAACTAAATTTGTATAAATATTAACTATTTAATACTATGAAAAAAATACTATTTTCTCTGGTCATCTTAGCTTTTGCGGGTAACATTTCAGCGCAAACAGATGCGAATGTGAAAAAACCATCTATTGCCTTAAAAGTTTCAGCCTTTGATTTTACAACTGCCAGAGCCATTCAAGTGAATACGCTAGGCGCAGTCTTGAATAATAAGTCTTGGGAAAAATTAAGTAATTCAACAAAAAGTATTGGGGTTCAATATTTTAAAGGAGTCACACCTAAAATAGATTTCATGGTGAATTTGGATTTTGCTTCATTGTCTTATCCTTTTTATGTTTCTTCATTGATTAGAAATACTAGGGGTACTGCTAGCGGTGCTACAACAGAAGATTTTTATGTAGCTGCAGATGCAGGTCTTAACTTTAAAATGTTATCTGACGATCATAAAGTGGTACCTTATTTATCAGCAAGTATTGGCGTTGGTAAATTTAGATCAAGCTACATGGCATATGCACCAGTGGGTGCTGGTATTCAAATTAAAGCAAATCATGGTTCATTTATAAACATCTTAAGTACGTTCAGAGCTGAGATGTCTAGTTTAACTAAAACACATTTCAATCATGGTGTTAGTTACTCAATGCCTTTGAAATTAAAGGAGAAAAAACCAGTCGTTTTGCCTCCGCCACCGCCACCAGCTGATACTGACAATGATGGTGTCATTGATGCAAATGACAAATGTCCAACTGTTGCAGGTTTAGCTAAATATGCAGGATGTCCAATTCCTGATACAGATAAAGATGGTGTTAATGATGAGCAAGACAAATGTCCAAC
>DOMR01000103.1:4745-10519 GCA_003509845.1 Chitinophagaceae bacterium
TGATGAGCAAGACAAATGTCCAACGGTTGCAGGTTTAAGTCGTTATAATGGATGTCCAATTCCTGATACTGATAAAGATGGTGTCAATGATGAAGTTGATGCTTGCCCAACAGAAGCTGGAATTAGCGCAAACCATGGTTGTCCTGATGTGCAACCAATTTTAACACAAGCAGCTTCAAATTTGAAATTTGCAATTGGTAAATCATATTTATCTGCTAAGCAATTAGCTAACTTAGATGCTGTTGTTGCTGTACTTGCTAAATATGCAAATGTGAGTCTTGCGATTGGCGGTCATACAGATAATACAGGTGCTGAAAAATTAAACGCTAAATTATCTATCAATAGAGCAAATGTGGTTGCTAAATATTTAATTAAGAAAGGAGTAGATGCAAAGCGCATCTCAACAAGTGGTTTTGGTTTTGCAAATCCAACTGCTGATAATAAAACAAAAGATGGTAGATCTCAAAATAGAAGAGCTGAATTAACTGCAGTTTATAACTAATTGAATTAGAAAAACGTTCTGATATAAAAAGATGCCTCCGAATTTCGGGGGCATCTTTTTTTTGTAGCCACATTCGAGGCTCCTTAAAATTTAATTCGGATCTATATCGATGACAATTTGTACCGATTTATAACGTGGGTGAACTTGTATCAATCTTATAAAATGAAGTAATTGTTGCTTGGCTAGTTTAAGCTGTTGTGGCTGCTTTGAAATTTTGATGGACAATTCCCAAATGTATTTATTGCGGACTCTATTAATGTTGGGCTGTGCAGGGCCTAATACTGTTTTTTGTATAGTTGGTCCTAAGGATTGAAAGAAATGCAATGCAGCTTCTTCGGCAATATTATTATCCGGATGTTTAAATAATATGCTCATTAATCGACTAAATGGAGGATAAGCAAAGTGCTTTCTGTTTTGAATTTCAAATTCATAAAAAGCAAAATAGTCATGGCCCTTTACATATTGCACAATGGGGTGTTGTGTTTGGCTTACTTGAATAATTACTTTACCATGGTCGTTTTTTCGTCCAGCCCTTCCACTCACTTGCTCCATCATTTGAAATGCGCGTTCATTGACACGATAATGATTAAAGTTAAGTAAGCTATCTGCATCTACGATGCCCACCAAATCTACATTTTCAAAATCAAGTCCTTTCACCACCATTTGTGTTCCCACTAAAATGTCAATTTGTTTTTGTTCAAATTGTTGTATCAAATAATCATGCTCGTTTTTCCCTTTTACATTATCATAATCCATTCTTGCAACATGAACGCCAGGTAAGGATAGGGTTAATTTCTCTTCAATTTGTTCTGTTCCAAAACTTTTTTGTTTAAAACTATTTTTCCCGCAGGCTTCACAAGTAGTTACAATGGGATATGCTGTTCCACAATAGTGGCAGGAAAGCATATTTTTTGCTTTGTGATACGTAAGGGTTACATCACAGTGTTTGCAATGGGGTATCCAACCACAGGTTTCACAAATAAAATAAGGCGCATATCCTCTTCTGTTCTGAAATAAAATAACTTGCTTTTTATTTTCAATCGTTTTTTTAATTTCGGCTAATAACACTGGGGTTAAAATTGCACTATTGGCTGGTTGCTTCTTGGTGTCGACCAATTCAATTTTAGGTAAACTTGCCTGACTGAATCTTTCATTTAAGTAGGTATAACCAAACTTTTTACTTTTGGCATTATAAAATGTTTCTACGGAAGGCGTGGCTGAACCTAAAACCACTTTTGCATTTAATTGATTTGCATAATATATGGCAGTATCCCTTGCTTGGTATCTTGGTGCTGGCTCCTGCTGTTTATAAGAAGGGTCATGTTCCTCATCAATAACAATCAGTGACAAGTTTTTATAAGGTAGAAACAAGGCTGATCTTGCACCTAGCACAATTTTAATTTCACCCGACTTTACCTTATTCCATATTTCAACACGTTCGTTGGGATTAAATTTTGAATGATAAATAGCGACACTGCCTCCAAAGTATTGTTTTAACCTACGAATCATTTGTGCCGTTAGGGCGATTTCTGGAAGCATATATAATGCTTGCTTACCCTGTTTGATTACTTCATTGATGAGCGATACATAAATCTGTGTTTTACCACTCCCTGTAATGCCATGTAATAAACTTACATTTTGAGTTTCAAGTTGTGTTTGAATATCTTGTAACGCATTTGATTGGGATGGGGTAAGCGCATGAAAATGAATATCACCTTTAGTATGATCTACAGCCAATCGATCCACTTTCCTTTTTTCTGTCACTAAAACCCCTTTTTCAATTAAGGCTTTTAATTGTGCATGCGAAGCATTCGCTTTTGCTAAAATTGCTTTTTGTGATACTTCGCCTTCTGTTTTTTGGAAGTGTAAAAAAGACAATAATAAATCCAATTGCTTTGGCGCTCTAGACCAACTATTTAACAATTTTTCTAATGCTACTTCTTCGCGATAATCAGGATGAAGTGTAATGTAAATTTCTGATTTGATGGTGAATTTGTCGCGCATGGTTTCTTGTACGATACAAATTCCTTTTTGAATCAGCTTATTTACAACAGGGTAGACCGACTTTTTATTTAATAGTTTTTGAATTTCAATTAAGCTTAACTCTTTTTTTATTTCAAGGGCTTCACTAATTATATATTCTGAATCGCTTAAGTTTTTTATGTCAATATTTGCCTCTTCTTGTAAAATAAAAATACTTTCGCTTGAAATTTTCAAGTGACTTGGAATAGCAGCTTGCATTACTTCGCCTTCGGAACACATGTAATATTCCGCCATCCATTCCCATAGCTTTAGTTGGTGTTCGTATACGATGGGTTCCTCATCTAATATATCGATAATGGGTTTTGGATCAAATCCATCTGGTTTTAGATCGCTTATCTTTTTAATGATACCAGCGTATCTTTTATTTGCACCTAACATGACCTCTACACGCATGCCAATCATGACGTCGGACTCCATGGATGGCGGAATCATCCAAGTATAGTTTTTAGGGAGCGCTAAGGGTATGATAATTTCTGCGTACATAAGGGTCGATTACAAAAATACGCTATGCAGGTGGATAGTTTCTATATCTTCTTAAGCCTTGCTCCATTAAATTAAAAACTTTTTGTTTAAGCTCCTCCACTTGGTCCAAGGAGTATTCTTCCACTTGGATAGTTTCTAAATAAACCACCCTGCTGATGCCGGGTGTTAGGGTCAAAACACTATTAAAATGCATTCTTTCGACGGTGTCCACTAATAAAACAGGCTGGATCGGCACTTTCAATTCAATGGCTAATTTAAAAGCGCCATTATAAAATGATTTTAAAGGATATTGATCGGTCATGCTAAATGTACCTTCTGGGAAAATGAAAATGGAGGTTTTATTTAACAACGCTTTTTTTAAGTTGCGCAAACTTTCGGCTCGCTTATCAGGGTTACTTCGATCAACCATAATCACCGCTTCTCGATAAATCCAGCCGAAGATGGGAATTTTTGAAGATTCAAATTTGCCCAAGGGTTTAATGGGTTGGTGCTTTAGTTGAACGATTGGGGGGATGTCCATGTATGAATTATGGTTCCCGACAAAAATATGCGCTTGGTTAAACTGATGTGGGGCTTCATATATTTCTTGGTGCCTTACCCCTAGGAAAAAGTACAAAATTTTGGACCAGTACCTACATATTTTATAAATCCGATCACTCAATTTTTCCCTACCAAAAGGGAGGACCATTGCCATGGCTATCACTGAAAATATGGTCAATAGGGCAAATATAAGAATTGCGTAAAAACAGTAAATGAGCTGCAGGAATCGAGTGGCTTTTTTCATTGGTACCACTAATATAATAAAAAAGGCCCGAATAGAAATTCAGGCCGTACGATTGCTTGCTTAAAAACCAGAAAAACTAAAATTTATATACTGCAGCTATAACAAAACTAGTATTACTACCAGTTGGTTTGTTACTACTATTAAAGTATAAATTTTCTTTTGCATTCTCCAGTCTAAGCTCTGGAATAATGGTTAATTTTTTTATTTTATAATTCATAGATAGTGTATTCGCAAAAATTGAAGTGCCAAATGCGCCTGCAGATAGTGCACTTTTATCATCAAATATTTCAGATCTTAATGTAAATCCAATGGCACTTGATGGGTCATAGTTTACATAAACAGCGTTGCTTTTCCAGTTGGTACTAGCGCCATCTTTAGCACTATAAATGGTGCCATCATAATTAATTGCAAATTGGCTTGATAGTGTATTATTAATCACAACATCAAATTGAGAAAAGCTAGTGCTTCCTCCTGTGTTTCCGCCTTGGTAGTTGGCGTAAATAGTTGTTTTATCCTCAAATAATTTTGTGCTAAATTGAGCAATTACAACTTTCGATGCAGACGCCGTTGTTACATAGTCTGTTGGGTTGGCAATACCAATCATGAAACTTGATTTACCTGATAAAGCATACTCCGCTTTTACCCCCGTATGGAAAAATGGTCCATAAGAAAATCCATAGGACATACTATAGTTTCTATTCAATGGGGCGTCTAGTAACTCATAGCCAACATGCGTAGCCCATTTACCTGCGCTTATTTTAAGTTTATCGGTTAGGCTATAGGATACGTATGCTTGTTTTAAATAAGCCAAAAAACCATTGTCATTATAGGAAAATTCTTCTGCTCTTTTACCTACACCAAGGTCAACAGTAGCGGCTAATTTTCCTAAACTTTGATCTATTTTTAAGCTAGCCATACCTAGGGCTAATTTTTTGTTTGAATTGGTAAAACTTGTCAAGTTATTCGTAACGCCAGAAGGGGCTGAAAAGCTATTCCTGAAATAAGCATCAATTGAACCGCTTGTGGTGATGCTATATTTTGACCCAGTTGAATCCTTTTGCGCGAAACTTGTATTAAAAATTGAAAATAGGATTGCAATTAATGAAATTTTTTTTAACATTGTAATAGATTTTAATTTTATAATGGGTACAGCAGATGGGCTTTTCTCAGAAGCTGATCACCGCTGTACCTGTTTTTGTTTATGATTTTAAAGGGTTTCTGCCATATTTTTCGTCGTGTTGTGAAGCATCTAATCCTAATTCTTCATCTTCTTCAGTTACACGTAAAGGCATAATAGTAGCAATGAACTTGAATATTACAAAGGATACAGAAAAGCTATAGGCAACTACAATCAACATCGCTTTTAATTGAACCAAGAAAAAAGCAGGATTGCCATAAAATAAACCATCATTACCTCCGGCATTTACACCTTTTGATGCAAAAATTCCAGTCATTAACATACCGACCATTCCACCGATTCCATGACAAGGAAATACATCTAAAGTATCATCCACTCTTGATAATTTAAATGCATGACTTGCTACATTTGAAATAATAGCAGCGACCATACCGATAAAAATACTTTGTGGAATTCCAACAAATCCAGCAGCTGGAGTAATGGCTACTAGTCCAACTACTGCGCCAATACAAAATCCAAGAACTGAAGGTTTTTTTCCTTTTAATACGTCAAAGAACATCCAAGCCAACCCTGCAGCTGCTGCTGCAGTATTAGTGGTTGCAAATGCATTCACTGAAAGTGCGTTGGCACCTAATGCAGAACCTGCATTAAAACCAAACCAACCAAACCAAAGCAAACCGGTTCCAATTAATACATAAGGGATATTCGCTGGGGGAATTTCTTGTTGTTCTAATTTTGAGCGACGAGATTTTAAAACAATGGCACCAGCTAATGCCGCACATCCAGCACTAATATGAACAACTGTTCCGCCAGCAAAATCAAGT
>DOMR01000036.1 GCA_003509845.1 Chitinophagaceae bacterium
TATCACTGGATAGGTAAATTGGGCCCGGTGATGACTGGCAATGATTTGTAAAGCGCCAAGTACATCATCTACTTTTAAAAAGTTAGCATCGGGAAAAATGCGCGTGTCAAAATTTGATTTTACTACAAAATTAAATACGCCACGCTGCATTAATTCTTCAACATATAAGTGGCCATCATTTTGCCCAGTAGTAATAGCAAAAAATAAACTGGTTTCAGGATAAATGAGTCGACGGCTGTCCGTAAGTAAATGAGCAATATGCGCTGGTTTTTTAATAACAGAATTTGTTTTTAGCCAGCCTGCAATATGTTCAATAGTATATGACAACTAAATGATTTGATTAAATTGAATTATCCTTTAAATCCTTAGGTAGATTTTTTTGCTTATTCGAAAAGATGGAATACAATATAGAGCCAGTGATAGAAAATAAAATCACTAATAAGGACAATAAAACTTGTGTGTTTTTATCCATCACCATATTGATATAATGCTCCCCTAGCATTTTTACACCTATAAAGATTAAAACAAGGGCGATTCCTTTTTGCAAATGCTCAAATTCATTAACAGCGCCCCGCAACAAAAAGAATAAGGAGCGCAATCCTAAAATGGCAAAAATATTGGAAGTATATATGACTAAACTATTCATTGAAATCCCCATGACTGCTGGAATGGAATCAAGTGCAAATACAATATCAATAGCTGCAAGTAAAATAACCACCACAAATAAAGTGGTATACACGGGCTTTCCATTTTGGCGAATCATAAACCTCCCATCTCCATCTGAAGTTGTTAGCGGTAAAAAGCTTTTCAAAAATTTATAAATTTTTGATTCATGTGGATCAAATGAGCTCTCCTCATCAGCCACAAACATTTTATACCCCGTATATAATAAAAACACACCAAAAATATATAATATCCAAGCAAATTGTGCGACGAGGGCTACACCCAATGTTATAAATAAAACTCTGAAGACAATTGCTGCTAAAATTCCAATTAAAAGCACCCGCGAAAGATGTATTTCTTTCACCTTAAATGCATCAAAAATTAAAATAAAAACAAAAATATTATCAATACTTAAACTCCACTCCATCAAATAGCCGCTCAAATACTCAAATGCAATTTTTTGTCCTTCTTCAATCCACATAAACACAAAAAAACCGAGCGCTAATAAAACCCATAAAAAGGTTTGGCGCATCGCCTGGCGAATAGTAATGGTGGTATTTTTTTTACTTAAAAATCCTAAGTCAAGTGTTAAAGCAACTAAAATTACAATTCCGAAAACTGTGTATACAATTTGATCTGTTGTCATAAAGTAAAGATAATACTAGATTTACGAAGCCCCAAAACGACGTTGGCGATATTGGGTCCAAAAATAAAAAAATAAGGAAAGTATAACAACAGGGCCTATCAAAAGCATCCATTGCCAGAAAAGTCGATTCTCGGCCACCTTGGTTTTATCCAATAACCTTAACACAATTCCCTTATTTCTACTGTCAAGCAATCCTACAGGCTCATTTAAGTATTGAATTGTATTAACAAAGAAATCACGATTAGCAAATTGGTAGGATTCAAATGGAATCATACCCATAGGTAAAGGGCCATTGGACTTATCTACCTTATTTGTAAATAGATCAGCATCTGAAATAAAGATTTGTTTCGCAGGCTTACCCTTGGATAAATAAGCGACGCCTAAATTTTGCTGAACACTGTCTTTTAATACTTGAGATAACCTGTTTGCAAAAAAAGAATTAAAATTCCCTTCAGATAATACTGCTATTGGAAAATGATGTTGATTAAATTGCACCATATCCTCCTCCCCTTTCACTGAATTCAATGAGACCTGCGCAGGCGAAGGCAAACTTCGGGAACTTGTATCTGATGCTAACAAAATAGTATGTTTAACGCCTTTGGACGCTATGGTATCAATACTGGAAGGAAACAAAGCCAATACACGATCCATATTTTGCGCAATAGGATGATTATCATTCCCATTTAAAAAAGGATAATAGGGCCAGGGCACTCTTTTAATCAATGGAGATCCGTCCCCTTGTGTACCCACCACCAAGGGTAATTTGGCACAGTTTAAATCCTGAATCAAATTTGAGTTGATACGAATTCCATACTTAAATAATAAATCATCCAACGCAAGTCCGCGATCAAATGAAACGTAGGACCCATCTGTTTTTTGTAAACTATCATACTCGGCAAATAATTTATCAATCGCCCAAATTATGTTTCCGCCACCCATAACATATTGGTCAATTTTTAATTTATCTAGATCGCTAAATGGGATGGTTGGTTTTACTATAAGTAATGTTTTTATTTTAGTTGCGTCTGGGAATCCTTTACTTAAATCAAATACCGATAAATCATATTGATCCTTTAAAGTTTCTCCGATATCATTCACTGTTAAATTAACCGGCTGTCCATTTCCAATTAAGTAGGCAATGGTTGGTACTGTCTTACGATTTAATAAATAGATGGCTTGTATAAATTTATATTCTAACAATGCTTCCGCCGCATTTGCACTAGCTTCTTCATCCACTTCTGGTATATCCTTAACAATATTATAAGGTTTAAAATATTTTTTTGAACTGCGTAAATCAATGGCGTATGGTTTTTGCCCGTCCACTTCCACCAATGCACCTGGAATAATTAACTGATCCACTCTTTTGTCGGCGCCGCCGGTTCCTTGTTGTATTCTTTCAATTGGCAACCCTAATTTGGATAAACTGTCATACAAAACATATAAAGCAGTATCGCTGACTGACTGATTAGGGATTTCTAAATTCCATTTAATTGAACTTGGATTAATTTGATGCAATTGATCCAATAATGCAATAGCCGCATTGGATATGGTTTTATAATTGGATGGCAAGTCCCCGCCTAAATACAAATGTACCGTCACTGGTGTTTGTATTTGACTAATCACCTCAGTAGAACTCTTACTTAAAGTGTACCTTTTTTCCTTGGTTAAATCCAACTGAAAAGGGAATATATTACTTAGATAGTTTGTACCGATGATTGCAATTAATAAAAATACATATTTAATTTTTCCTTTTAAATTTTCGATGGTGCCCAATATAAATAATGCTAAAATGGAAATAAAGTAAATCATATCGGTCATCTTGATCAACCCCTTGCTCATATTATTATAATGCAATGACAATCCCAATTGCTTTATATAAAAGTCGTAGCCATTCGCAAAAAAAGAGACCCTACTTAACCAATCAAAACTTTGTAATAATAAAATAGAAAGAATGATGGAAAGCAATAAAGCGATGGCGCTATTTTTTGTCAAACTACTCGCAAACACGCCCACTGCCGTATATACGGCACCTAAAAAAAATAGTCCAATATAGCTCCCAAAAGTGGCTCCCCAATCTATTCCCCCAGTTGCACTTAAAGCGTCTAAAACAACTGCATAAAAAATGGTGGGGGCAATAGCTGCAATAACAATGAGCAAACTACCCAATAACTTTCCAAGCACCAATTGTAAGGAAGAAAAAGGCAAGCTATGTAACATTTCATACGTGCCCTGCTTAAACTCGTCAGAAAAACTTCGCATGGTTATGGCGGGCACCAACAATAATAAAAACCATGGGGCAAAATCAAAGTATACTTGCAAGCTTGCATAGCCAAAATCAAGTAAATTATAGTTGGGTATCACAAATAACAATAGCCCATTCACTACTAAGTAAAAGCTAATAATTAAATACCCTGTTAGGCTACTAAAATATTGTGTCCACTCTTTTTTACATATTGACCACATAAGCCAAAGCTACAAAAAAAATAGCCCCGACCCCTTGCCGAATACTCGGAATTAGGTGGGACTATTTTGTATTTCTTTTATTGAATTAAATAGTACTATACTGCGAAACTTTCGCCACAGCCGCAACTGCGACTTGCATTGGGGTTGTTAAAATAAAAACCCTTGCCATTGAGTCCATCGGAAAACTCTAACTCGGTATTGACTAAATAAAGGAAACTTTTTAAATCAGTGACTATTTTGATGCCATTATCCTCAAATACCTGGTCCATTGGCTTTACTTCATTATCAAAATCAAGTTTGTAGCTTAACCCTGAACAGCCACCACCTACCACACCCACACGTAAAAAATAACTAGCATCGCCCACGACACCGGCATCCTGCATTAACTGCATGACTTTTTCCTTTGCTTTCGCACTTACATAAATGGAATTTTCTTGGGCTACTTCACTCATTTTTAGCAATTCAACTTTTGCAAAATAAAACTAAACGTGACTTTGTTCAAACACTAATTCTTCCATACCATTTTTTGAACGGAAATCATTGATGGCTGCTTTAATAGCATCTTCTGCTAAAACGGAGCAATGTATTTTAACTGGAGGTAAATTTAATTCCTCTACTAAATCCATATTGTCGATTTTCACAGCCTCATCGATTGTTTTTCCTTTTAACCACTCAGTGGCTAATGAAGAAGAAGCAATAGCTGAACCACAACCGAAAGTTTTGAATTTTGCATCTGTGATAAGACCAGTTGCTTGATCAACTTCAATTTGTAAACGCATTACGTCACCACATTCTGGTGCACCTACTAGTCCAGTTCCTACACTTTTAGAAGCTTTATCTAATGTTCCTACATTTTTAGGATTAGAATAATGATCGATTACTTTATCTGAATATGCCATGGTTGTATTTTTAAATTATTATGTTAGTTTTTTGTCGAAAAAATTGATCGAATCTTAAAATGGTTAATGATGTGCCCATTGAATTGCATCAATGTCAACGCCATCCTTAAACATTTCCCAAAGTGGGCTCATCTCTCTTAATTTTAAAACAGTTTCTGTTACTGCTTTAATCGTAAAATCAATTTGCTCCTCTGTGGTATTTCTTCCTAATCCAAAACGAAGTGAACTATGTGCCAAATCATCCCCAAGTCCTAATGCTTTTAAAACATAACTTGGTTCCAATGAAGCTGAAGTACAAGCTGAACCAGAAGATAAAGCGATGTCCTTATTAAAGCCCATCATTAAACCTTCGCCTTCAACGTATTTAAATGAAATATTGCTCACATGCGGTAATCGGTGTGCTGGATTTCCATTTACATATGACTCTTCAATTTGTGTTAATGCATTTTCTAACTTATCTCTCAATTTTGAAATTCTTTCTGTATCTGCCGCCATATCTAACCTTGCTACCTCACATGCTTTACCAAATCCAACAATACCAGGAACATTTAAGGTACCACTACGCATTCCTCTTTCGTGGCCACCGCCATCCATTTGCGCAGTTACTTTTACACGTGGATTTTTACGTCGCACATATAAAGCGCCCACACCCTTTGGACCATACATTTTATGTGCAGTAAATGCCATAATATCAATACCATCCGCATTTACATCCACTGG
Organism: Chitinophagaceae bacterium; assembly: GCA_003509845.1. Classification (GTDB taxonomy): domain Bacteria; phylum Bacteroidota; class Bacteroidia; order Chitinophagales; family Chitinophagaceae; genus Sediminibacterium. The sequence goes on from DOMR01000036.1 coordinate 5,392, forward strand.
AATTTTTCCTACTGCTTGAACCGCATCTGTGAAAAACAAGGCACCATGCTTTTTAGCAATCGCACTAATTTCTTTCACTGGTTGTATCACCCCTATTTCATTGTTTGCATACATGATTGCCACTAAAATAGTGGTTGGTCTCATAGCTGCTTCTAATTGTTTTAAATCAATCAAACCATCAGGTTGTACTTCCAAATACGTCACCTCAGCCCCTAATTTTTCAAGGTGCTTGCATGTATCTAACACCGCTTTATGCTCTGTCGTACAAGTAATGATGTGATTGCCTTTGGTTGCGTACATTTCAAATACCCCTTTAATTCCAAGGTTATCCCCTTCGGTAGCACCTGAAGTAATGATGATTTCCTTAGGATCTGCCCCAATTAATTGGGCGATTTGCTCTCTCGCATAATCCACTGCCTCCTCCGCTTGCCATCCAAATGAATGGTTACGACTAGCCGCATTTCCGAAATTTTCGACAAAATAAGGTAACATCGCCTCTAAAACCCTTGGATCCATGGGCGTAGTTGCGTTATGATCAAGATAAATTGGTAATTTTAACATGTTGGAATTTAGTTTTTTCTAAAGCACAAAAGTAACGCTTAGGGCTTGATTTTACTGAATTCGTTCGGTTTTGAGATGAATTTTTTCCCAATTCGTAAAACAAAATAGGCATGAATTTTAAAGTAGAACATATTGGCATCGCAGTAAAGGATTTAAAAGCAAGCATTTCCTTGTATGAACAATTATTGGGTAGCCCTTGCTACAAAACAGAATCTGTGGCCTCAGAACAGGTGGACACCGCCTTTTTTTTAAAAGACCATACCAAAATTGAACTTGTGGCAAGCACGGATCCACAAGGGGTCATTGCCAAATTTATTGAAAAAAAGGGGGAAGGTTTACACCATATCGCATTTGAAGTACCCGATATTATTGGAGAAATGGACCGACTAAAAAATGCTGGATTTACCCTTTTAAATGAGCAACCTAAAAAAGGAGCTGACAATAAATTGGTTTGCTTTATCCACCCAAAAAATTGCAACGGGGTATTAATTGAATTGTGCCAATCAACAGATTAATTTAAATGCTCAAAACTTCAATTGCTTTTTGTGCAGCCAATTGACTAGCATCTTTTTTAGTATAACCTTTTTCGCTGGTGACCACTTCACCATCCAATACCACATTGATGGTGAATAAACGACGTCGACCTTCCAGCTGTTCTCCTGCCAAAACAAAGTCAACCTGCTTACCTTGCTTTAATGCCCATCCAATAATTTTATTTTTGATGTTGATATCAATCAACTCTAATTCATCCATAAATAAATAGGGTTGAATCATTTTATTGACGATCCATTTTTTTGTAAACTCGTATTTTTTATCAATGTAAATGGCGCCCACCAAGGCTTCCAAGGTATTCCCAAATATTTGACTTGTTTTTAAACCGCCATCTAATTTATTAAATTTCGTTAATCTTTTCAATCCCATTTGAATGGCAATATAATTTAATTGCTGACGATTCACCATCTTACTGCGCATCTCCGTTAAAAAACCTTCCCCTTTATAGGGATATTTTTTAAATAAATAATCAGCAACGACTGAGCTAATAATTGCATCGCCTAAAAATTCAAGGCGCTCATTATTTTCAGAGGAATGTTCTTTGACTGAACGATGATTTAAGGCTGTTTCGAATAACAATAAATTCTTGGTGGAATAACCAATGAGTAAAACCAAGTTTTTTTCAAAAGCAGATTTCTTAAAAAAAGAAAGTAAGTGTTGAATTTTTTTCACTTAAATTAATCCTTGTATTTTTTCACAATCACACAAGCATTATGCCCACCAAATCCAAAAGTATTACTTAGGGCTGCATTTACTGTTCTTTTTTGTGCTTTATTGAATGTGAAATTTAAACGATTGTCTAATTCAGGATCATCCGTAAAATGATTGATGGTAGGTGGTACAATATCATGAATTACGGATTGTATACAAGCAATGGCTTCAATAACCCCTGCTGCACCTAAACAATGCCCAGTCATGGACTTTGTACTACTTATATTTAAAGAATAGGCATGTTCACCAAATACAGCTGTGATTGCTTTGGTTTCAGCAATATCACCCAATGGCGTTGAAGTACCATGTGTATTGATATAATCAATATCAGTAGGTTGCATATTTGCATCCCTTAAAGCTGCAATCATTACGTTTTTAGCCCCCAATCCTTCCGGATGTGGCGCTGTTAAATGATAGGCATCTGCAGTAGCGCCGCCACCCACAACTTCACAATATATTTTAGCGCCACGTTTTTTGGCGTGTTCTAATTCCTCTAATACCAATACACCTGAGGCTTCTCCCATAATAAAACCATCCCGATCCTTATCATAAGGTCTACTTGCTGTTTTAGGATCATCATTGCGTTCGCTCATCGCCCTCATGGCATTGAAACCACCAATACCAGCGGCGCCAATAACTGATTCAGCACCTCCCGTAATGATAATATCTGCCTTGCCTAATTTTAAAGTATCCATCGCAGTGACCATTGCATTTGTACTTGAAGCACATGCACTTACCACCGCAAAATTGGGTCCACGGAATCCATGCTTCATGGAAATTTGTCCAGCAGCAATATCCAAAATCATTTTAGGAATAAAGAAAGGGTTGAACCTCGGTGTTCCATCCCCTTGTACAAAATTAGTAACCTCTTCGCTGAAGGTGTTTAAACCACCAATACCACTGGCGAAAATTACGCCTACTCGATCATGATCAACATTATTTTCAGTAATACCTGCATCTGCAACAGCTTGGTCACTCGCCACTAATGCAATTTGTGCAAAACGATCCAATTTTCTTGCTTCCTTACGATCCATAAACTCAGTTGCATCAAAACCTTTTATCTCGCATGCAAATCTTGTTTTGAATTTTGCCGCATCAAATTGTGTGATCATGTCCGCACCGGATACACCATTGATTAAGCTATCCCAATAATCGTCTAGCGTGTTGCCAATAGGAGTAATGGCTCCAATACCTGTAACTACGATGCGTTTGGTTTGCATGAAAATCTTTTTTAAAAATTAAATCCGCCTTTAAAGCAAAGGCTCAAAAAGGCGGATTAAAATATTCCGATGTGTCAAGTTTGATTTACAATTAAGTAAACTTACTATTTAGCGTGTTCCTCTAAATAAGTAACTGCTTGACCTACGGTTGTAATAGTTTCTGCTTGTTCATCAGGAATAGAAATATTAAATTCTTTTTCAAATTCCATAATTAATTCAACGGTGTCTAATGAATCAGCGCCCAAATCATTTGTAAAGGAAGCCTCGTTTGTAACTTCTGCTTCATCCACACCTAATTTGTCAACGATAATTTTTTTAACTCTAGTAGCGATGTCTGACATTGTAAAAAGTTTTGTTTACGGCGCAAAAATATACTTTTTGTCAAAAACGAAGTATTTTATTTGCCTTTTTGTTTACACAATTTAACGCTTATTTGAAATAAAGGGTTCATTTGGTTGTTTTTGGTATAAAAGCAGGCAAA
>DOMR01000183.1:0-694 GCA_003509845.1 Chitinophagaceae bacterium
ACTAATTTAATTAAAAAAACAAAGCGCCAACAAGATTAATGTGTGCGCTTTGATGCAGTCTAATAGTTATGTATGCTACTTTACTAAATAGTAATATTATCAATCATAAATTTCATAGTGCCATTTGGCGCAACCACTTCGGCAATTTCGCCCACTTTTTTACCTAATAAGCCTTTCCCAATCGGTGAGGATGCTGAAATTTTACCAGCTTTTAAATCCGCTTCTTTTTCTCCCACCAAATGATAAGTCACTGTTTTTTTAGTCGCTTGATTGGTAATCGTCACCTTAGTTAAAATAGTTACCTTACTTGTATCAATGGTACTCGTATCCACTATCTTTGCATTGGAGATGGCAGATTCGTGTTGCTTAATTTTTGCTTCTAACATGCCTTGTGCTTCCTTAGCCGCATCATATTCCGCATTTTCTTTTAAATCCCCTTTTTCTCTAGCCTCCGCAATAGCCCTAGAAGCCGCAGGACGATCCACCGATTTCATTCGATGTAATTCCTCACGCATCTTATCAAAAGTCTCTTGCGTAACATACATATTAATTTCACTCATACAGTTCACTTTAGTTATAAAAAAAATACAACGCCACATAAATGAAGCGTTGCACTGTGCAAAGATATTAAATTAAGGTCAAATAATGCCTAATTTTCCTAGTAGGATTTGAGACATCTTCAAATAGGCCTCAT
>DOMR01000183.1:832-4977 GCA_003509845.1 Chitinophagaceae bacterium
CTAACTAATTGATTTTGAAGCGCTTTAAGCAAAGCATCGGTATTGGTCACCACACCCCTACAAGTACTTAAAAAATAGGGTTTTTGAACACAAGCATTAAAAAAGGAATCATTTGCATAATGGTGGGTGAGCTCCGTTAATGGGAGATGCAAACTAATCACATTAGCTTGTTCTTGAATTTCTTGCAAACTCGCTTGTTTAATTTGTGCCGTATCAAAGTTTGTTTTGTAAATGTCATGGGCTAATATTTTCACATTAAAACCTGATAAAACTTTTGCAAAAGCACCACCGGTATTTCCAAAACCAATAATCCCCACTGTTTTTCCAGTAAGTTCATCTGCCCTATTCGCATCACGTATCCATTGCCCATTTTTTATTTCAGCATAAGAACTATGAATACGATTCATTAAACTTAATAACAAACCTAATGCATGTTCCCCCACAGTGGTACAATTTCCTTCGGGGCTACTCATACATTGAATATTTTTTGAAGCGGCAAATTCGGTATCAATTAATTCCATCCCACTTCCGATACGGCCAATCCATTTTAATTGCGTTGCCGCATTAATTATAGATTGATCAATTTTTAAACGCGTTGTAACGACTAATCCTGTTGCAGTATCAATGATTTTTGACAAAGCATCATAGCTAATAGCAGGTTCATACATTACCTCATACCCATGCTGCGTTAATGTTTCCATTAAAAAAGAATGTGCAGGTGCTGTAATAATAATTCTCAATGCCATTGTACAATATTTTTTATTTCAAAATCGCTGTTTAGGTTGATGCGATGTGCATTTTAAAAGTTAGAGCAGCATAATCCTCGAAAGTTAAATTTTCGGCACGTTTGGTGAAAATTGGATCCTCTAATTGTGCTGCAGTAAAAAAAGGCTTCAAAGGATTGCGTAACATTTTACGGCGCTGGCCAAAAGCCATCTTAACTATATGATAAAAACTTTTTTCAGAAAGCATCGTAGGAAAATTCGCTTTACGTTTCATTTGAATTACCCCACTCATTACTTTAGGCGGTGGTGTAAATGATTCTGGTGGCACATCAAATAAATAAGTCACATCGTAAAACGCTTGCGTTAAAACACTCAAAATACCATAAGCTTTTGAATTAGGTTTTGCAGCTATACGCTCTGCTACTTCCTTTTGAAACATCCCAATCATCACCGGCACTTGCAATTTCCAATCCAACACTTTAAAAACAATTTGTGTAGATATATTATAAGGGAAATTACCCACCACTACAAATTCATCCGAAAACGGTACATTCATTTCTAAAAAATCGGCATTGATCAATTTACCCTGCAATTCAGGATACGTATGTAATAAAAAATTGACCTTTTCAGTATCCAGTTCAATTGCCTTAAAATCCTTGGTAGGAATGTCATAAATATGCTGCGTAAGCGCCCCTCCGCCTGGACCCACTTCCAATAATTGGGCAATCTCCTGTTCTAGTAAAGCCTCCTTGATTTTAATACAAATGGAGGCATCCTTTAAAAAGTGCTGGCCCAATGATTTTTTTAGCGTGTACTGCATGTAGCAAAGTTAGGTTTTTGTGCGTACTTTTACAGCCTAATCAAATGGATATGACCCCGGACATCAAAAAACCAATTATAGGCTTTACTTGTGGCGATTTAAATGGTATTGGTATAGAATTAATCATAAAATCATTGTCTGATAGTCGTCTATTGGACTTTATGGTTCCTGTAATATTTGCCAACAACAAATGCTTAAATTTTTATAAAAAAGGATTACCCGAATACGCCATTAATTATGCTTCCATTAATGATTTTTCAAAGCTAAATCCAAAGCAAGTCAATGTATTAAATTGCTGGGAGGAAGAAGTAGCCATTACCCCAGGGGAAACTACAGAGATCGGTGGGAAATATGCATTTATATCCTTAGAAGCCGCAGTAGCTGCTTTAAAAAATAATCAAATTGATGGATTGGTCACTGCACCTATTCACAAAAAAAATATTCAATCCCCTAGTTTTAATTTTAGTGGACATACTCCTTATTTACAACATGCTTTTGGGAACACTGAAAATTTAATGTTACTAGTTGCCGATAATTTAAGAATGGCATTAGTTACAGAACATGTAACTATTCAGGAAGTGGGTAAATATATTACCAAGGAAAAAATCAAACAAAAGCTCACCATTTTAAATAGTAGTTTAAAAAAGGATTTTGGCATTGACGCACCGCGTATTGCAGTATTAGCATTAAATCCACATGCTGGTGATGAAGGTTTAATTGGTAAGGAAGAAATTGAAATTATCAAACCCGCTATTAAAGAAAGTAAACAACAAATGTTGGTATACGGCCCTTATTCTGCTGATGCATTTTTTGCAAGAGGCCAACATGAAAAATTTGATGGCGTATTAGCGATGTACCATGACCAAGGTTTAATTCCATTCAAATCATTGGCATTTGGTGAAGGCGTTAATTTTACTGCAGGATTGCCTATCGTAAGAACCAGTCCCGATCACGGCACTGCTTTTGATATTGCAGGTAAAAACAAGGCCGATGCAGGCTCCTTTACAGCAAGTATATTTGAATGTATCAGAATTATATATGCCCGCCAAGGATATAGAGATATGCGCTTAAACCCATTGAAAAAAATTAGCGCCCGTATGTTCGCTGGTGCTAAAGATGAGACTTTGGAGGGAATGGATTAAATTAATTTTTTAGTTACAATTCAACTGCCATCAATTCTTTCCCTAGGTTATGAAAGGCCAATTGTATTTTTTTAATTTGTTCAACCCTAGGTTTTCTATGCAAATTTGCATAATGATTCAATTGCTTTTGATTAATACCAGAATATTTTTCTAAAGCAGACCCTGTAATTACATTCTTATAATATTTCAGTAAGCTCTGTGTATCAAATTTAAAAATAAGTTCAAATTTTCCTCTAAATGCAACTGGCGGTTTATCGCCATCCTCTTTGATACCTTCCAAATGAAATTGAATTGCATTTAGGATATTTGATTTTATATCATCAGGTGTTTTACCTGTTGATACACAACCAGGAAGTTGTGGCACATGCGCTGAAAAATTTTTAGCAGCAAAGAAAATTTCAACAATATTTTTTTTCATAATTGTATAATTAAAGTTTACAATAATCCCGCCTGTTTTAAAATTGATTTGACAATCATATGATCCAGCACATCATTTTTCCCATGATCCGGAATTGTCACTCTCCCTTTTTTAATACTATGTTTATGACTTCCTTTTTGGGAATGTAAATACCAGCCATCAAGTTCAATTAATTTAATCATCTCTTTAACTTTTTTTATCATTGGGCTTGATTTTACAAAGATATATAATTATATATCAATTTAAAAAATAGTATTTCAGCCCTAAATTGATTGATTTTTAGCCAAATACCCTACCAAACAGGATAATGTTGTTCAATTGAGAATTTTCTAAATTGTTGATAACCGACAATAATTAGAAAAAAATACAATTAAATAAAAAATAATACTAAATAAAAGATGGTTTGTTTTACAACGGACAAGCCTTAATCAAATCATCTAAAATAGGTCTTCCCCAGTGTGGCATTACCGTAAAATCAGTTTTGACTTGATCAAATGCAAGTTTTGCTTTTTGTGCAATAGGCCTTGCAGAATTACAACCGCCGCCAAATAAAACGGGCATTTTATATTGCAGGTTGGCCTTTAAAATATAGGGTCTTGGATTATTTTTATTTAACGCGATTGCCTGTTCTAATGGTTTCTTTATTCTAGATTCATACACCTTCCATCTAAATATAGGATTAACCGCCATTTTTGAAGTATAAACGATACTCTCCAAACATAGCACTTCATCACTATTATGTAGTGCCTTAGTAATCGTTAGCCATTGAATAGCTTCATTGGCAAGTTGATCGGAATCGCCCATTTTTTTCATTGCCATTCTCGCTTTTATAATGCTAGCATAATAGGCAGGTAACCAAGCGGATGGATCTTGCTTGTGCAATTCCTCCATTTTAGCAAAAGCAATAACATACTGATCACGGGTTTGACATTTATTAAGTAAAACGACAGCAGCTTCTAAATTTTTAGTAAAACTACTTGACTGCGATTTACCTTGATTGAATAAACAGCAAAAAGATAATAATAAAAATATTCGGCGCA
>DOMR01000086.1:0-3504 GCA_003509845.1 Chitinophagaceae bacterium
TTTTTAGGCTAAAAAACTATGCACAAAATGGCCAAAATGGGGATAACTAAATTGGGGCTAAAACAGGCTTTAAACCCTTAATTTTCTTAAGTTTGTATGCATTCGGAATGCCTATAAAAACAAAATAATTTTAACCATTTTATGTCAGAAGATTTACAGTCAAGCGAATCAGCAGAAAACAAGAATTACGGTGCCGATAGTATCCAGGTTTTAGAGGGATTGGAAGCCGTTAGAAAAAGACCCGCTATGTATATTGGCGATGTGGGCTCCAAAGGCTTACACCACCTTGTATATGAGGTAGTTGACAACTCTATTGATGAGGCATTGGCAGGTTATTGCTCTCATATTGAAGTGGCCATTCATGAAGATAACTCAATCAGCGTTCAAGATAATGGTCGTGGTATTCCAACAGCAATGCACACCAAGGAGAAAAAATCCGCTTTGGAAGTGGTTATGACCGTTTTGCATGCTGGAGGTAAATTTGATAAAAATACCTACAAAGTATCAGGTGGTTTACATGGTGTGGGGGTGAGTTGCGTAAATGCACTTAGTACAAAATTGTTGGTAACCGTTGAGCGAGAAGGTAAAATATTTGAACAAGAATATGCCATTGGCGCTCCGCAATATGCAGTTAGGGAAATTGGTACCAGTGAAAAAACCGGAACACGCGTTCATTTCTGGCCTGACTTAACCATCTTTCAAGAATCAGTTTATAAAAGAGAAATTTTAGAAGGTCGCTTACGTGAGCTTTCCTATTTAAATAAAAGAATCAACATTACAATAACCGACCACAGAGAATTAGATGAAGCTGGTGTTGCTTATAAAAATAATTTTTATAGCGAAGGGGGTATTGTTGAGTTTGTACAAATGTTAGATAAGAATGGTAATCGTAATCCGATCATTGCACAACCTTTGTACGTAGAAGGTTTAGATGAAGCATCTAATGTAATGGTTGAAGTTGCATTGACCTACAATGACGATTTTAAAGAGAATATATTTTCTTATGTAAATAATATTAATACGATTGAAGGTGGAACGCACGTTACAGGATTTAGAACTGCTCTAACCCGCGTATTTAAAAGTTACGGTGATAAAGAAGGTTTGTTTGAAAGAGCAAAAGTAACGGTGGAAGGAGATGATTTCAGAGAAGGCTTAAGTGCAATTATTTCTGTAAAAGTGCCTGAACCGCAATTTGAAGGTCAAACAAAAACCAAATTAGGAAATAGTGAAGTGAGTGGTGTGGTTCAAACTACGGTTTCTAGGGTATTAGAAGCTTATTTAGAAGAAAATCCGAAAGAAGCGAAGTATGTAATCTCAAAAATAATTTTAGCGGCCCAGGCCCGTGTAGCTGCTAAAAAAGCACGCGACATGGTGCAACGCAAAACGGTGCTTACCGGTGGGGGGCTTCCAGGAAAATTGGCGGATTGCTCAGACAGGGATCCAGAAAGATGTGAGCTTTACTTAGTCGAAGGAGATTCGGCGGGTGGTACTGCAAAACAAGGTCGTGATCGCGGCTATCAAGCCATTTTACCTTTACGTGGTAAAATTTTGAATGTTGAAAAAGCAATGGAGCACAAAATTTATGAGAATGAGGAGATTCGCAATATGTATACTGCACTTGGTGTAACCGTTGGTACTGCTGAAGATCCAAAGGCTTTGAATATTGCAAAACTTCGTTATCATAAATTAATTATTATGACCGATGCTGATGTGGATGGATCTCACATCGCTACATTAATTTTAACTTTCATTTTTAGATATATGAAAGAGTTAGTGCAAAATGGATATGTATACATTGCACAACCTCCTTTATACTTAGTGAAAAAAGGCAAGGATCAGGAATATGCCTATAGCGAAGAGCAAAGAAAAGCATTGGTTACAAAAATCGGGGGTGGAAAAGATGATTCAGTGACGATCCAACGATACAAAGGTTTGGGAGAAATGAACGCAGACCAATTATGGGAAACGACCATGGATCCATCCAGAAGAACCTTGAAACAAGTGACTATTGAGAGCGTTGCCGAAGCGGATCGAATTTTTAGCATGCTCATGGGTGACGAAGTGGCTCCAAGAAGGGAATTCATTGAATCACACGCGAAATATGCTAAAATTGATGCCTAAAAGTTAGTATTAATACAATTTTTGGCCATTTTAACAAAAAACAGCCCTTGAACTTAAATGAATCACAATAAATAACCTACTTTCAATTAGAAATTTTCACTTTAAAATTTATACAAAATGGACACTACAAAAATGATTAAAGCGTATTGCTTAAAAACAAAAGAAAAAAATGTACCCATGCTTGACGCTGTCATCACTAGAACTGCAAAAGGCGGTTATATGGCAGGTGGCAATGATGGTAAAGGAAATAAAATGGCAGCGATCTTAAGCGAAACAAATGCGCTTAAAGCAATTGCTGACGGAGTGGCTACAAAAGGATTCTAGTTTAACTGGATCTTTTCTACACAATTTCAATCTTATTTAAAAGCCGCACTCGATGTATCGAGTGCGGCTTTTAACATTTTATACCTTTAACGTATTAACTTATTTGACGCCTAAAACGCCAGTATGTATTTTATTCAAAAGGCGGCAACATTCACTCATCCCTTTGATATCCTTAATAATTAAAATGAAATTTTTACCTGCTTGTTTAAAATGGGCAGTATTCATAGATGTTTGGGCAAACAATAATAATTGTTTGAATGTATCACTTTCAAAATAAGGGGCATCGGGACGATTGATAAAAAAGCACCTTACTGTCTCGTCTTTCAAAGTCATTTTTTCAAAACCCAATGCGATAGCTATCTTTCTACACTTTACTGTTGTAAATAAATCTTCCACTGACTTAGGCATCGGACCAAATCGATCAATCATTTCCCCATGCAGCAAATCTAATTCTTCGTCATTTTCAGATTGATCCAATCTTGTATATAAAGAGAGTCGCTCTCCAATACTTTCCACATAAATATCTGGAATCATTATTTCCAAATCAGTGTCAATCGTACAGTCTTGCACATAATCATCCTGCTTGCTAATTTCTTCTTGGAATAATTCTTTAAAATCAGATCTTTTTAATTCTCTAACAGCTTCTGCTAAAATTTTCTGATACATTTCAAATCCAATCTCCACCATAAAACCGCTTTGCTCTCCGCCTAATAAATTACCCGCACCGCGAATGTCTAAATCGCGCATCGCAATTTGAAATCCACTACCTAACTCACTAAACTGTTCTAAGGTTTGCAATCTTTTTCTGGAGTCATCAGGCAAAGTACTAATGGGTGGTGCTAATAAATAGCAAAATGCTTTTTTATTACTTCGGCCTACCCTTCCCCTTAATTGGTGCAAATCACTTAAGCCAAATTGATGTGCATTATTAATGATGATGGTATTCACATTGGCAATATCCACGCCACTTTCCACAATATTCGTACACACCAACACATCATATCTTTTCTCTATAAAATCTAATATTTTTTCTTCCAATTGATGCCCTTCTAGCTGACC
>DOMR01000086.1:3543-10443 GCA_003509845.1 Chitinophagaceae bacterium
TCAGGGCATAAACGCTGAATAATTGCACACATTTCAGACAATCCTTGCACGCGGTTATGAATAAAAAATACCTGCCCACCCCTTTCTGCTTCATAATAAATGGCTTCGCGAATTGAATCTTCATTAAACACCTGTACTTCCGTATGAATGGGTTGTCTGTTCGCAGGCGGCGTATTAATAATACTTAAATCACGCGCACCCATTAAACTAAAATGTAAAGTTCTTGGAATGGGTGTTGCAGTTAATGTTAAACAATCAACGGTCGCTCTTAATGTTTTTAATTTTTCTTTATGCCCAACCCCAAATTTTTGTTCTTCATCAATAATAATTAAACCCAGATCCTTAAATACCACATCCTTCCCTAATATACCATGGGTGCCCACTAAAATATCCACCTTCCCTTGTTTTACTTTTTCAATGGTTTCCTTTTTTTGTGCGGCAGATTTAAATCGATTCAAATAATCAACCGTAATAGGAAAATCCTTTAAGCGATCCACAAATGTTTTGTAATGTTGAAACGCTAAAATTGTAGTAGGCACCAAAAGTGCTACCTGCTTCCCATCAATGGCTGCTTTAAAAGCTGCCCTAACTGCTACTTCCGTTTTACCAAAGCCCACATCTCCACAAACCAATCTATCCATGGGCGAAGGGGTTTCCATATCCTTTTTTACATCGGCTATTGCCTTTGCTTGATCCACTGTTTCCTCATAAATAAACGATGCTTCTAATTCGTATTGCATGTAATTATCTGGCGTAAATGCAAAGCCAGCTTGTGCCTTACGTTGCGCATACAACTTTATCAAATCGAAGGCAATCTCCTTGACCTTTGCTTTTGTTTTGTCTTTTAACTTAACCCAAGCATCGGAACCTAATTTATTTATTTTAGGAGGCGCCCCTTCTTTCCCTGTGTATTTTGAAATTTTATGTAGCGAATTAATATTCACATATAATATATCACTATCCTTATATATTATTCTCACCGCTTCCTGCATTAAACCATTCACGTCAATTTTTTGCAACCCACTATAAACACCCACACCATGATCAATATGCGTAACATAATCTCCGGGCTGCATATCACGTAATGTTCTCAGCGTAATGGCCTTGCTTTTACTATACGCCTGTTTTACTTTGTATTTATGATAACGTTGAAATATTTGATGATCCGTATAACAAACAATTTTATGATCATGATCAATAAATCCTTCGTGAATATTTTTTACAATAGGTGTAAATTGTATTTCCGTTTTCAAGTCTGTGAAAATAGCATGCAAACGTTCCAACTGCTTAGCTTGCTCTGCAAAAATAAATAAGGCATAGCCCTTTTTTTCAAGCTCCTGCAGGTTGGCAATCAACAATTGAAATTGTCGATTAAAGCTAGGCTGCACTTGGGTGTTAAATGAAATAACCTCCTTTGAAATATTTGCTTGAAACCCCCATTCTATAATGGTGCTATTCAATAATGAAGCCTCTGCATTTTCAACCGTATCAAAATCATCTAATTGGGTATGTTTGATATGCGCGTCCCCCAATTCAATAGGTTTATTGTTTGCTGTATGGGTTAAAAAATCATTTAAGGACTCCCATTGATCCATGCCACGTTGCTTAATTACATTCCAATCCTTTATCCAAAGAATAGTGTTACTATTCATAAATTCAATGAGTGGAATTTTTTCAGTATCCTCAAATTGCGTAGTAACATTTGGAATAATATTTACTTGCAATAATTTACGTTCACTCAATTGCGTTGCAGGATCAAACAAGCGAATACTATCCACTTCCTCCCCAAACAATTCAATACGATATGGCTTTTCATTGCCGAAAGAGTAAATATCAAAAATACCGCCCCTAAGTGCAAACTGCCCTGGCTCGTATACAAAATCGGTACGTTCAAAACCATAATCTATAAATTGCTGCATCATAGCATTCAAATCAATACTATCATTGGTTTTGATTTGAATGATATTTTTTTGTAAAGTTTTGGGAAGTATCACTTTTTCAAAAAGTGCTTCAGGATAAGTCACAATAATTTTTTTATTTCCGCCCATTGAAATTTTAGTCAATGCTTCGGTTCGCAACATTACATGCGAGGGATTTAAAAAATTAAAATTGTGGGGGGTTTTAAAAGAGGACGGAAAATAAAATAAATCCATCGCCTCAGTCACACTTTCAATAGAATTAAAAAAATAGGCTGCTTCTTCCGCATCATTCAATACAACAATATGATTCCACTGATTTGTTTTTTCATGCGTAAAAATAGTTTGTAAAACAAAAGCGGATGTTGATCCATTCAGATGTTGCAGAAAAATTTGAAAAGGAATTTTTTGCGTCTCGGACATAGCTATCCTGTCCGCCAAAGAATTTAGGAGGGGGGATACATTAAACCGTTCAAACAAGGATTGCTCATTCATACATCACCCTACAAAGATACTATTTCAATACTAATAACTTGCTTTGGCGCTAATAATTACTTCGATGGGCACAAAGGCTCCTGCTAAAACTTGCACTATTCCAAGTTCATTTAGTTGATTAAAGCTAGTAGCATAGTAACCATTTTGATACCGGACAAAAATGCTATACCTGCCTGGAGCTAAATTTACCTTAAAATGTCCCAATGAATCAGTTGTAAAACTCCCAATTAATTTAGAGCTTGGCTGGTTAAATATATTACCGCTAATTTGACCTGCAGATTGAATGTTCGTTGGTTCAAAAACATAGAGCTGGGTCGCATATCCAACCCCCTTTGAAAATGGCTTTCCTTTTTGTGGCATTTGATTGCCTTTTTGTTCAAAAACTTGACCTTGAATACCTTGCGCTACTTGTGCTTTTGATTGCTTATTGACAGTCAGACATCCCAAAAATAATCCAGCTATTAGCATTAGTCCTAAAGTAGTTGCGTAGACGCTTTTCATTACATGTGCATTTGTTTAAAGTTACAACAAAATTTAAACAGATTTACAAACAACTATAAGCAAAAAACTGCAATAAATGAGGCCTTATAAATCAGGTAAATGGCCAAAAAATAGATAATAAATTGTAATTTCGACTACTCCTATTTAAAGGTTTTATAAAAATACGCGCATGAAAAAATGGCAAATTTGTTTATTGGTTTCATTTATTTTTTTTCAACAAGTAAATGCACAGGTTCAAACTAGAAAATTGATACTGTTAAGTACGGCAAAATCTTTAGATATTGAATCCCGTGCTTCCTATTCAGATGCATTAATAAAAGCCAAGGAAAAAAGATGGCCCTTATTTTATCAAGCCGGCAATAGTCGTCGTTCCTTAATGGGCATTGATGCAGCTGGCCTGCCCATTTATTATACAAGTTTTGCAGATCCTATTCCTGCAATCACAGTCAATACCAATAAACTTTGGCCGACCGCTGTTAACGGATTTAATTTAACTGGCGAAAACGATAGCTTAACAAACACTTTCGGTGTTTGGGATCAAGGTGCTGTGCGCACTACACATATTGAACTGAGAAATAGAATTGTACAAAAAGACAACGCCACAACTGCCTATGAACATGGCACGCATGTGTTTGGCACTATAATGAGTAAGGGATTGAACCCTTTAGCAAAAGGAATGTCCTATAATTTAAAAGGGGCTTATTCCTATGATTGGAATAATGACAATAGTGAAATGTCCGCAGCGGCAGCAAATGGAATGCTTATTTCCAATCACTCCTATGGAATATTAAGTGGTTGGGATCAAAATAGTGATTCGTCAAATCGTTGGGAATTCAATGGCAAGTTCGATGAAAAGGAAGATTTCAAATTTGGACTTTATAATTACGAGGCGGTGATCCATGATTCTGTTATGTATAATGCGCCTTTTTATTTAATTGTTAAAGCGGCAGGAAATAATCATGGAAGTACTGGCCCTAAAGTGGGTGATCCTTATTGGAGAAGAGACGCAAATGGGAAAATGTATAATGCAGGTGGAAGACCTGATAGCTTAAGTAGCAATGATGGTTATGAAACTTTATCTTCAGATATCAATGCCAAAAATTTATTAATTGTTGGTGCCGTTTATGGCTTAGCAAGTCCCTATACCAAAAAGGAAGATGTGGTTATGTCCTCGTTTAGTAGTTGGGGGCCTACCGATGACGGTAGAATTAAACCCGATATTGTAGCGGATGGGGTATCTGTATTTTCAACAACTGCTACTCATGACTCAAGCTATGATTATAAAAATGGGACATCGATGGCTTCACCCAATGCTGCGGGCTCCCTATTATTATTGCAAGAGCTAAGTCAACAATTAAGTCCGAAAAAGTTTTTGCGATCAACCACAGTGAAAGCTTTGGCGATACATACAGCAAATGAATCAGGACCCAATCCCGGACCGGATTACAAATTTGGTTGGGGATTACTTAATATGTTTGATGCTGCCACCGTTTTAAAAAACGCATTAACTACAAAAAACAGCAATGCAAGTTCGGACTTAGTGTATGAAAACACTTTAAATAATTTGGACTCCACCACCTATACCATTATTGCTTCTGGGAAAAAACCAGTAAAAGCGAGTATTGTTTGGAACGATGTAAAAGGAACTGCCAGAACTACATTAAATGACACCACACCCCAGTTAGTGAACGACTTGGACTTGACTATAAGTCAAGGTACCAAAATAACTAATTCATGGAAGTTAAACCCACAAACTCCTGCCAGTGCAGCTTTCAAAGGCGATAATGTTTTAGACAATGTTGAAAAAGTAGAAATTGATACCACTTTAGTAGGTAAAAGCTATTTGATTAAAGTTAAGCACAAGCGTAATTTAGATCGAGGACAACAACCCTATTCATTAGTCATCAGTGGCGCTGGTGGTGTAGCTTATTGCGCATCCACTGCAAGTTCTAGTGCCGGAAGTAAAATAGACAGCGTAAGCCTCAATAATATTCAATTTGTGCCAGCATCTAATAAAGATTATGTAGATAACACTAATTTATTCATCAACGGCGAACCCAACAGTTCGCTTAATTTATTTTTAAAACTAGGAAGTGCGGATGCAACCAATAATTCACGTTTTGTAAAAACATTTATTGACTATAATAGCAATGGCACATTTGAAACAAATGAATTAGTCAATACAAGTACAGGAATCACTAATAGCAATTACACTGCAAGTATCAGCTTGCCTGACACCCTGCAGCTTGGTCGTTTACTTAAATTAAGAATTGTGGTGATGGAGACAAGCAGTAGCGCGAATGTATTGGCCTGTGGTACCTATACAAACGGGGAAACGCAGGATTATACTTTAAGAATTATAAATCCATCGAGCGATTTACAAATGTCAGATTTGGTAAGCCCGCAGAATGCATCTTGTAAAAGATCCGTACAATATGTCACCGTAAAAGTGACCAACAATGGTACCAACCAACAAAAAAACTTCCCACTTAGTTTATTGGTAAAAAAAGGCGCTACTACTATTTTAAATATTAATGAAACATTCAATGGTCGATTGGAAGCAGGAGAGTCCATGAACTATACTTTCCAACAACCCATCAATTTAGAAGCTGCTACTAAATACGTTTTCACAGCAACTATCTCCTCCACCAATGACCAACAAAAGGAAAATAATACTTTAATAACTGAATTAACTACTGCCAACAATAGTACAGGACCAACTGGTAGTGCAATCAATTGTAACAATAGTTTAAAGCTTACTGTAAATTCACCAGTAGTAGGGAAAAGTTACATTTGGTATGATAGTGTAAACTTAGCTACCCCTATTGCAGCAGGAACTAATATCAGCGCAACATCAACCAAAAGCAATTTGTATTTAACGCATGGTTTCCAAGGATTTGTTGGACCTGCCCACAATACCACATTGGGTGCAGGAGGTTACAATAATTTCAAAGGCAACTACATGAAGGTAACTACGGGCACGCCAATGACTATTAATACAGTCAAATTATATACTGCGAATGCAGGAAAAATTAAATTTGAATTGATGTTCATGGCCACCGACAGCACTTACTATCCTGGACTATCTCAATTTGTTACCGTAAATGCTGCGGCAAGTTCTCCAAGTCCGGTTGCAGGTGCTTCCAATTATGTAGCTGGCGATTCTGGTAGAATTTACGAGCTTAATTTTAAACTAAATGTAGCAGGTAATTACTATATCGTTACCACCTGTGATAGTACTGCTAGTTTATATAGAAATAACAATGTTACAACAAACCCATACCCCATTGGACCTAATAAAGTGTTCAGCTATACGGGTAACAGTGTAACAGCGGCTACTGGAAATTTTCAAAACTACTTTTACTTTTTATATAATACACAAATTAGCACGAGTGACTGCGACAGTCCACCTACTACAATACCTGTAAATATAATAAGTGCCCCAACGTTTAAATTACAAGGCGATAGCTTAACTGCCACTGCAGCTACCTCCTACCAATGGTATATGAATGACGAATTTTTAAATGGCGCTACCAGCCAAGTTTACAAGCCAACAAAAAATGCGATTTATAAAGTAATGGCAAATACAAATGGGTGCCAAATACTATCTGAAAACAAACTTGTTTTAGTAAGAGACAATAGTGGCAATATCATCACTAATATTGTAGAAGGTTCTGCGAAGGATATTAATTTAAGAATCACCTCCACAGATTATATAGAAAATTTAATCAAAGGAAATGCCTTTTATATTTCATTTGGCAACTTGCAAACCAACGATATTTCATTAGATGTATTGAACTCGATGGGTAACCGTGTAGCATTTAAAAACAAACTTGTTAATCAAAGAACTCCGCAAAAAATTGACATTCCAAATTTAGTTACTGGCGTTTATTATATTAAAGTATATGCCAATAACAAGGTTTATGTTCAACGAGTTTTTATTACTAATTAATTAAAAAATAATAATATGGCACTAGAATGGGTGGAA
>DOMR01000188.1:0-2968 GCA_003509845.1 Chitinophagaceae bacterium
GTTTTTTTAGCGTTTCCTTCAAAATTCATAATTAAATATGGGTAAACGAGCAAAGCTTCATTTAAACATATTTTCGCGTATGCATCTTTACTATTTATATAACTAAGTACAAGTTCATTGCCCTTTTTTATATTTCCATTAAACCCCAACAAATTTAACATCCATTGATAATTAGTTGGTGCAGACCCTACTAATGTCGTTAATAAACCAAAGTATAAATTATTAGGACTAAAATTTGGATACTGCTTGCTATTATCCTTAAAATTAAAATAAGCTTTTCTAAAGTCTAAAGCCGCCTCCCAATTTCGATCAAAACGAACAGCGGCAACTGCTTTATGTAAGTGCAATAAACCTAAGCTGTATAAATAAAATGGAGAATTTTTAGGACCTTGTTTAAATAGATTTATTCTTTTTTCAAATTGCGGGTATAATGTATTGTAGTCAGTGGTAGATTCATTAAAAAATAATTGATATAAATCGGCATAACTATCTAGCAAGGCGTACGCTAAATTATTGGGGTTCTTTAATTTTTCAATCGCAATTAATTTTCGCGCTTCAGGAATTCTTAGTGAAGTAATTGATTCGTAAATGATTTGTACTTTATCATTCCAGTTATATTGTTGTTGTGCTGATAAAATAAAAGGGATCAAAAAAAAGAATAACACTAACAATCGCTTCATAACTGTAAAAATAATGAATATGCCCTTAATGGTCCTAATGCTATTTAATGGCGTCTTATATTATTGATTTACAATATGTTATGCTAAATCGCCTATTGTCCAAGATCAGAAATTTATACAATATTTTTTTGAATCGGCTAATCCTATATAGCAGAAGTAAATTACTTTTACTTAGTTAAATTATTATTTATGAAAAATAGGATGTCAAAAATTATCTTGTTGTTATTATTAAGTATAAGCACCCAAGCGCAAGTGTTACCCTTAAAAGAACAAGCAAAAGTGATTGATGCTGTTTTGGAAAACAGACTGAATCAATTATTGCCATCTTTGATGGAAAAAAATAATATTGATATGTGGGTGGTTATATCAAGGGAGTATAATGAAGATCCTGTGCTTAAAACAATGCTTCCTGCAACCTGGTTAAGCGCTCGACGTAGAACAATTCTTGTTTTTTATAATAACCCAACCACCAAAGTATATAAAAAGTTTGCTGTTGCTAGATACAGCGTTGGTGATAATATTGAAGCTAATTGGGATATGAAAAAATTTCCTGACCAATGGGATGCATTAAATAATATTATTGAAACTTATCGTCCGAATAAAATTGCATTGAATACCTCACAAAATTTTGGACATGCAGATGGTATTGACCATACAGAATATGAGCAATTCACACAAAAACTTTCTGCTAGCAATAAAACGAAGGTGGTGTCTGCTTCAAATTTAGCAGTTGCATGGCTTGAAACAAGAACACCAATGGAGATGCAATATTATTCTCAATTGAATAGCATAACACATAAAATAATTGCGGAAGGCTTTAGTAGTAAAGTGATTACACCTGGCATCACGACTACCGATGATATGGTATGGTGGTTTAGACAAAAAGTGAATGATTTAGGATTAGACACTTGGTTTCACCCATCTGTGGAAATACAAAGAAATGACAATGCCGTATTTGATCATCTGAAAGCGTTTACAAATACAGATAAGGATAACATCATCAGAACAGGCGACTTATTGCATGTAGATTTTGGCATTACCTACTTAAGATTAAATACAGATGTTCAAGAACATGCCTATGTACTTGGTCCTGATGAAAGAGAAGCGCCCTCCTACTTAAGCAATGGACTAAAAACAGCAAATAGGTTACAGGATATCTTAACGCAACAATTCAAAGAAAATAAAACAGGTAATAAAATTTTATCTGACGCATTAGCGCAAGCAAAACAAGAAAATATTAAAGGAGTGATATACACACACCCCTTGGGTTTTCATGGACATGCGGCAGGGCCAACCATCGGAATGTGGGATAATCAAAATGATACACCAGGTAGTGGTGACTACCCAATGCATTATAAAACAGCCTATTCTATAGAATTAAACGCCGCCACCTTCATCAAGGAATGGAATAAAGAAGTACGATTTATGTTAGAACAAAATGGTTATTTTGATGAAAAAGGATTTTGGTACCTCGATGGCCGTCAAACTAAGTTGCATTTAATTGGTGGGGGTAATCACTAAACACAACTTTTTATCAAACGGCAATTATATCATTAATGCTATTTTATTTTGAATCGCCATCCAAAATAAATCATTCTTCCAGAAGTTGGCCCCCAAATCATGGAAGCATCAAAATAGGAATTGAATGGATTGTCTGCTGATAAAATAGCATCGGCTTGAAAGAAATTAGATATGTTTTCTGATCCTACATACAAATCCATTGGATTTTTATTTCCAAATGTTTTTGAAATTTGCGCATTCATTAATATATAACTAGGCGAATAACTTGGTAATTGATAAGCACTCGGATTAGCAAAAGTATTTGGTATTCTTTTTGAACCATTATAAGTAATCGTATAATTAAATTTCCAGCTATTTAACGTCGCATAATCAAAACTTAAAAATGAACGGTGCTTAGCAATATAAGGACGTTCCAGTAATACCCCATGATAGGTTTGCTTCACATCAAAATATCTATATGCTAATTTTACATCAAACTTTTTCAAAGGGCTCGCATTCAATTCGGTTTGAAAACTATTTGAAAATGATTTTCCTTCTAAATTTGTAAACATCACTTTACGTGGATTTTCTAAATCAACCACCACTTGATTCTCGAAATCATTTCTGAAAAAGTCAAGTCCCAGCGTTGCACTATTGCCAAAAAGTATAAACTTTTGATCAAAACTGATTCCCTTATTCCAAGCAATTTCAGGAGAAAGCCCATAAGCGCCTCCCATGTTCATGGTATGGCCTGTATTGGTTGGATGAATTTCAAGCGCTCTAGCACT
>DOMR01000188.1:3047-6709 GCA_003509845.1 Chitinophagaceae bacterium
ATAGCGGAGCCTTTAAATAGTTCGTAACGTAAATTGAATCTGGGTGTTATAAATGTTCCAAATAAATTATTATTATCAGTTCTTAAACCCATTATCATACTCAGCTTATCAGTTGGGGTATAGGTATATTCAAAAA
Source organism: Chitinophagaceae bacterium (assembly GCA_003509845.1). Lineage (GTDB taxonomy): Bacteria > Bacteroidota > Bacteroidia > Chitinophagales > Chitinophagaceae > Sediminibacterium. Next base: position 3,184 of record DOMR01000188.1, read on the forward strand.
AGATACCTGGAACCACTTCTTTTCTTTTATAACTATTTAAATTAAATAATTCGTCATATTGGTCAAGTTGAAAACTGACCCCAGTTCTGTACTTATGTATGGTGGAATTAAAAATGGATTGGTAAATTAAGTTTCCATAAATACTTTTTTGATTCGCTTTATAATTCGTTAAGCCAAAATAAGAATCTTGGTCATGGCTAATCGCATTTAATTGCAAACCAATACTTTTATATTTTTGTTGTGGGAATAAATATCCTATTTTACCAAACACCTCATACCTTTCTGTATTAATACCTAGTCCGTAATGATGGGTTGTACCTTTATGACTGCTTGGGATAAAAGTAGTTTGCCCTCCTATTTTTTGGTCATTTAATACCTTGTATCCAAATTGTGATAAAAATCCATTCGAGTTATCATATTTAAATCTATTCACCAAGCTCAGCTGATTCCCCGTAGGCAAATCCCTAAATTCATCTTTATTAAAATCAATGTTTTTATTATTTAAAAAATCATCGTGCAATAATAATGAAGTTGCCCATTTTGAATTTAGTTTATGTGACAGATTTAAATTCAAATCAGTTTTACCAAAATCATTCACATAAATATTGGCTAATAATTTTTCGGCGGTTTCAGGTTTCTTTAATTCAACATTAATTTGACCTGCAATACTTTCATATCCATTCGCAACTGAGCCTACCCCCTTGGTTAACTGAATACTCTCAATCCAAGGACCTGCAATTGAGTTCAAGCCTAAGATGGTACCCAATCCCCTGGGGCCAGGTAAATTTTCGACGGTTAGCTGTGTGTAAATGCCGCTTAAACCTAATAATTGTATTTGCTTGGAACCAGTAACAGCATCATTAAAGGAAACATCCACCGAGGGGTTGGTTTCAAAACTTTCACTAAGGTTGCAACAGGCTGCTTTTAATAATTCTGTTCCTGTCATTACTTGTGTACGAATGGTACTCGATAATGGAATAAAACTGCCCACATTTCTACTAAACACCGTTACCTCGTTTAACTGATTTTTAGCCGCTAATACAACCTTAAAATCATTTACATTTTCAATGGTAATGGTATCTGATTTAAATCCAACATAACTAATGACAAGTTTTTTGATTGGATTAAGAATTATTTTAAAAACACCAAAACTATCCGTGCGCACCCCTGTATTTGTTCCAGCCCAATATACACTAGCATTTATGAAGGGTTCAAACTTCCCATTATTACTTTCCTGGAGTACAACACCCGTAATTTGAGCTGTGTCAATTTTTTCTTTCGGATGATCGTCATGATGGGTTTCCAATTCTCTGTAATGACAACAATCAGGTAAATCTTGATAAATAAAATCTTTGGCTTTTTTATTATCTAAATCATGTCCTACTGCCACAATGGTATTTTCAATTTTATCTAAAGAGATTTTTTTTGTGTCAAATTGAATGGATAATAATTTAGAATCAACATCCCATATGGCTTTGCTAATCCCCTTAATTTTTAGTGCATCTTCAATTCGTCCTTTACACATTTCGCATGCACCATATACCTTAAATGTAGTGTCTGTATAATTTATTTTTTGATCAGCCTGTGCGAATGTATAACTGCTTATTAAAAGACAGATATAACCTATAATATATTTGAAATTCATTTTATCTAGTTTAAATTTTTTAATCAATGAAGCTCCCTTAAAAAAGGAAGGCTACCCTCAGATTAAAATATCTAAATTAGAAACCTACAATATGCAATGTAAATGGGTACACCTAGTTGATCAGGCGGTGCGTGACTATAATTGGATTGCTTAGCATTATCTGAAACTACAATTGAAACTGTTTCAAAATCACTACTATTAGGCAAAAGCACTAATTGATGATCAACACTAAAAAAGCTATTTACAATATTTTGATCATCTACATTCTTAATTAATTTTTTGGAATCATGGCAGCATCCCTTTCCTTTTTTTTTGGACTTTTCCATGCCACATTTGCCACATTTTTTTGTTGTATTACTCACCCAACTCATACTAGTTCCTGCAAGCTTTCCCATGCAATAATGCATGTTTACCATTACACCCGAAGAGGTAATAATAAAAATAAAAGAAAGTAAGTATAGGAATAGTTTTTTCATCAAGGACAAAGATAATTAATTATTATACATATGGCTTTATATCTGCACTATATGACCAAACTCATTATAAAGTTTCAACCACTTTACCGCAGGAAAGCATTCTGCTGCCATAATATGGATTTTTGACCTTATTTTCCAAACTTAACCAATTGGCGCCTTTGCCTTTGTTGGCCATTGGACAAAACTGATAATACACAGGAACTTCGTTTTTAGCTTCCTTAACAAGTAGATACATATTAGTTGATAGTGTAACGAATTGATCTCTTTGAGCACTAATGTCATTTGACGCTTGAATTAACTTAGCTGCATTAATTAAGTCATTGGATATCTTGCCCCATGTTTTATTTGTGGCGGTATTTAAGTCGGCCGTATTCACAGCTGACAAAGCTTTAACTAAAGCAGTTGCATTTAAAACAGCTTGTTCATTACTAGTTGCTACTAAAGCATCTTTAAGACCTAGGTAGGCATTGACAACTGACTTAATGGATGTATTTTTCTGGCTGTAGCCAAAAGAAAACATGCAAAGAAATATTACTGAAAAGAAAATTTTATTGAATTTCATAATGGTAAATGTTAGCTTATTATAAGTAAAGTTAAATTGAAAATATGGTATTTAAATTATGTATTTGCGTTTTAACAGCATCTTGTTTTTTAGCAACTAAAATCATTTTCTCAGCCAATAACCCAACTGGCATGGGTTTTTGCTTCATTAATAAACCCAGCTTATTTAAAGCGTTGATAATGAGTATACTTATTTTTTCAACTGGTCTTAACTTGGAAGGCTGACGTTGTAAAATTCCAGGCCTAAAAATATGGATTTGTTTAAAAGATAATTTTTGTACATCCGCATCCAACTTCCCTTTAGTTTTCGGATAAAAGAAAAAACTGTTTTCATTAGCTCCATAGGAAGAAACTAAAACATAGGTATTAACCCCATTATCGCTTGCAGCTTTGGCTACTTGATATTGATAGGTATAATCAATCTTAAATTGATTTGCTGTTGATTTAGCCACCCTTAAAGTAGTTCCTAATGTAGAAAATAATACGTCACCTTTCACAAGGTGCGACCAACTAGTGGTATTATCAAAATCAACAATATGAAACTGAAGTTTAGGATGAGCTAAATCAATTGCACGTCTGGTTAACACCACCACGCTACTAAAATAGGGGTCATTTAATAATTGGATTAGTAGTTCCGAACCTGTGGCACCGGTGGCACCAATTAAAATTGCGATTTTATCATTCATAATTAATCATAAAGGTAAAACACAAATAACATACAATCCATTTGAATTAACATTGCGCCGTTTAAAATAAAAGAATTTAATTGTTAATGATTATCTGCATTAAGTCCTACTTTTATTTAACAAAATAAATGATTAGGCCTCATTCCATTCACCTAAAA
>DOMR01000111.1 GCA_003509845.1 Chitinophagaceae bacterium
TTCCCACTGGTTCATATTGGCTTCCTTGTGAATTTGAAATTCCTTTGGAATAGGGAAGGCGGGAAGTAAAATATCTTTTTTCAAGTTCAACACATCTACCTTGTCAACAATCGCATTGGTATTGTCAATGGATTCAGGTAGGTCACTGAACAAGGCAGACATTTGCGCCTGTGTTTTAAAATAAAATTCGTTATTCGGAAACTTGAATCTTCTGTTTTTAATTTGAATTTCATCATTCACAAAATCATCAAATCCTGGGGTGGATTGTTTTTCACCCGTATTAATACAAAGTAAAATATCGTGTGCATTGGCATCATCTTCATTAATGTAATGACTATCATTCGTTGCAATAACTGGAACTTTGTATTTTTTTGCAAATTGTAAAAGACGGTCATTAATTATTTGTTGCTCCGGAATTTGATGTCTTTGAATTTCAATATAATAATCCTCGCCAAAAATATCCAACCACCATTTAAATTCTTTCTCGGCTGCGGCTTCATCACTTTTTAATATGGCTTGGGGGACATGCGCACCAATACAACAAGTAGTAGCGATTAATCCTTCGTGGTATTTTTCAATTAATGATTTATCAATCCTAGGATACTTGCTGTACATGCCTTCAATGTATCCAAGCGAAGTAAGTTTGATTAAGTTTTGATAACCAATCGCATTTTTCGCCAATAGCACTTGGTGATAACGATTGTCCTTTAATTCCTTGGTGAAGTTTTTGATATGACGATCCTTCACCACATAAAATTCACAACCAACAATGGGTTTAACAATTGGGGCTAATATATCTTTCCCATCTGCATCTTTTCCAATGACTTTTGTTTTTTTCCATGCCTGGCTAACAAACTTAAATGCCCCAAACATATTACCATGATCGGTAATGGCAATTGCAGGCATATTATCACCGATAGCTTTTTCATACAATCCTTCTATAGAGGCAGCACCATCCAAAAGTGAATATTGGGTATGAACATGTAAATGTGAAAATGTAGGCATCTTGGAATGGGTGTAAGTGTACAAATATCGTAAAATTAAGGGGTATAAATTGGCTTAATTTTCCACAAATAAATCGTTAAAAACGGACTAAAATTCCCTTTTTACACCTACAAACATTAACTTGCCTGTCTATGGGGATACAAAATTTATACAGGGGTGTTCATTTATTTGGATTACTTATTTTATTGGCTAGCTGTAGTACCCTTAAAAATTTATCCTTTCCTTTAAATACAGGGAAGCAAGCTGTTGTATCTGATACTAAGAAAACGCCAAGAACCATGGAATTTTTGGAAGATATCTCTGTGACCCCAGGGAAAATTACCATCAATAATGCCTCTAATGCTGTTGAAACTGAAAAGCCAACGGTTATTAATAAAAATTATGAAATGATGCCCGTGAATTTGTCTGATATAGAAAAGGCAAATTGGCTACAAATTAAATATTCGCTTAAAATGGATATTGCGGTGGAAGAAATTAAAAATATTCCATTGCTGCAAAAAATAGATGAATGGTGGGGTACACCGTATGTTTTGGGAGGTAATTCCAAAAATGGTGTGGATTGTTCTTATTTCACCTTGGATGTAATGCGTGACATATATAAAGTAAATTTAAAACGTACTGCTGCAGAACAGTATGAGCAAAGTGTAAAAATTGAATGGAATAATTTAAAGGAAGGCGATTTAATATTTTTTAAAACCGAAGGGCGTCGCCGCATTTCCCATGTGGGTATTTATTTAGCCAATAATAAATTTGCACATGCAAGTACAAGCCAAGGGGTAACGATTGGTGATTTAACTGATCCTTATTGGCAAAGAAGGTTATATAGTTTAGGCAGAACTAGCCCACAATAATATTATCGATTATTATTTCTTAGTTTTCTATGGACGTGTTTACGTAATATAATCTGTTGATGAGTTTTACAAAATCCTTCATATCAAAATCTGGTTGTGTAATTAATTTCTTTTGTGGAATATAGTCCATGGGATTTAATTGGTATTTTTTTCCTTTGTAATTTAAAGCCAAAGGGAGATTAAAACCAACAACACAATTTTTCCATTGGTAAGTCAATATTTTTTCTTTCTCATCATATTGGTAAACAAAGGAAGGAATTTGCGTGTTTCTTAAATATTGGTCAAAGATTTTAGAAAAATTGAAACCGGTAGATTTGGAAATAAAATTCTCAATGTCAACACTGTTCACTGTTTTATGATAGTATTGTTTGTTTAAATTGATTAATATTTGTCGGAACAAGGAATCGTTGTCGATGGAATGCCTTAAGGTATGAATTAGATTAGACCCTTTATTATACATATCCCCATCACTTTGTTCATTAACGCCGTAATGTGCAATGATGGGTTTGTTATTTTGTATTCCTCGTCTAATTCCAAAATTATAATCATTACCTGCTTCAATACCATAATAGTATTCGGTCATTAAAGTTTCCGTATAATTTGTAAATCCTTCGTGCACCCACATGTCAGCAATATCATTGGTGGTAATATTATTGGCAAACCACTCATGTCCACTTTCATGTACAATGATAAAATCCCATTTTAAACCCCAGCCTGTACCTGACAAGTCACGTCCTAAATAACCATTGGCAAATTTATTACCATAGGCGACTGCAGATTGGTGCTCCATACCTAAATGGGGTGATTGCACTAATTGATAGCCATCCTCATAAAATGGGTACGGCCCCAACCAATATTCAAATGCTTTCAACATTTGAGGTACTTGTGTAAATTGTGCTTTTGCTTTGGTTGAATCTTGTTTTAAAACCCAATAGTGTAAATCTAAATTTCCTTTTAAGCCACTATATTTTTCACTCCAACCCATATAATCTCCGATATAGGGGATGATGTTATAATTATTTATTGGATTTGTAACTTCCCAAGTATAAGTCGCAAGCTGATTACTGCTTTCTTTTTTTATCATTCGGCCATTTCCTATAGCCATTAATGTATCTGGAACAATCATAGTTAAAATAGCACCTTTGTCAGGTTCATCTGATTGGTGATCCTTACAAGGATACCAAATGGACGCTCCCAAACCCTGACATGCTGCAGACATCCAGGGTTTACCATTGGCATCTTTTTTCCAAATCCAGCCACCGTCCCAAGGTGGGCGAACTGCTTCAACTGGAGTACCATGGTAGAAAATGACTATTTTAAAATTTGTATTTACATTTAATTTTTCATTGAACTTGGCAATAGCGACATTCCCGTTTCTTGAAAAGGAAAGGGGCTTGCCTGTCTTTGTATTAGGTGCAAAATAAATGACACTATCAATAATTAAAGGCTGTTGTAAATCAATTTGAATGTTATTTGTGGGCTTTACCACTTTTGAAGTCCAACTAACCTGGCCAATAATGGATTTAGTTTCAAAGGTTGGTTTGACCGTAATGTCATAATGTTGAATATCAAACCAATCACGATGTTCATTTAAACTTCCTCTTAAAGTATCCTGCATATTAAATACGGGTTGACTTTTTAAAGCCAATGAAAAAAAGGACAGTGCAACAATGCATAAA
>DOMR01000255.1 GCA_003509845.1 Chitinophagaceae bacterium
TACATTCGGATACATACCTACTGGACTGGTATTAATGATTAATGTATATTGATTAAGCAGTTCTGTAGTTAATGCCTCATAGGAAATGGCATTGCCCGACTCCCACGAATTTGCATTTGCATTTGTGCGTGATACCAATAAATAGTTGATATTTAATTTTTGCAAAACCCATTCCACCGCAACTGCAGCGCCTCCTGTTCCAAGTATTAAAGCATGAGTGTGGTGTGGTTTTAAAAATGGTGCTAATGATTTTTCAAAACCAATAACATCGGTATTATAACCATACAATTCATTATTGTATTTCCGTATACAATTACATGCATTTATTTTTTTGACCACAGTTGAAGCGTGATGCAAAAAAGGAATGACTAGTTTCTTGTATGGAATGGTAACATTAAGCCCTTGTAAATTTACTTGTTTTATCCAAAGGTCATCAAAGTCGCTTATAGACGCAATTGGAAAATTGGTGTACTGCAAACCCTTTTCATTTTCATGTAGGAATTTTTCAGTAAAATAACCTTGTGAAAAAGAATGTGATAAAGGGTATCCAATTAATCCAAATTGACGCAAGGTTATTTATTTAAATATAAATCAAAAGTATCTCCTCTTAATCCAATACGCATTGCTTCCAAAGGAATGACTTCCGTAGGTGCGATATTTCCCAAATTCACATTACAGCCAATGAGCTCAAGAAAATATAACTGTTGTGCTTTTTGTGGTGCTTCCCATAATATTTTCTCTGCTGGAATCTTCGTTAATATTTCTTGTACCAATCCTTCACGTACTTCCCCACTACCTCTGTAAATACCCACATTGCCGGCTTCTCTGGCTTCGGCAATGACATAAGATGCACCCGCATTTAATTCAGCACTCATTAATTCAATCCATTTGTAAGGAGGAATAATATGTGCTGCATCCTTACTTCCTACTTCACTATATACGGTTGCAAATTTCATGATCTTTTCTATGTATCCACATTTTTCACTGTGTGGGATAGTAATAGATCCATCACTTACTTCAATGACATCAATTTTGTAATCCTTGCACATGGCGATATAATCATCCAGTTGATTGCGAATTAAAAAAGCTTCAAATAAGGTACCTCCAAAATAGACAGGTAAATTATGTGACTGATACAATTCAATCTTTTTTCTAAGATTAGGTGTAACAAAGGAAGTGCCAAACCCTAATTTTATGATATCCGTATGCGGCAAGGCCACACTTAAAAAATTTTCAGCCTCCCCATAACTTAAACCCTTATCCATGACCATCGTTAAGCCATGTTTGCGGGGTTGAGTAGTACGCTCCGGGATTTGTGATAAATTAAAATTCATAATTGTATTAATAATATATTTTGGCGCAAAGGTAACTTATTTTAGTTATCCATTTTTTGCTTTCTTATATCGACCTATTAACTCAGTTACTTTATTGTCCTGGATAATTTCCGGATAAAATTTTAAAAACTTTTTTAACCATTTGGTTGATTTAGACAAAGCCATTTCTAATTGTAATAAGCCATCTGCCGATTTTTTCATCATGAACAAAATGGCACTTCGGTAAAAGATAAATAAAATTTTCCCTTGGGTAGATATATAGGCCAACTCAGTTTGCTCAAGTGCTAGTTGTAATTTTCCACTGCCTACCAAACACTTAATTAAATACTCCCACCCTGCAATTTGCTTCGGTTTGTTTTTTACCACAGTTCCAAAATAATATACTGCTTCTTTGTGTTGGTCCATGTTCATATAACATTCCCCCATCAAAATGTAATACTCATTAATATGCTTATGTATACGAATCGCATGCTCCAATTGTTTGATGGCCATTTCCCATTTCGATTCCAACATATAGGTAATTGCAATTTTTTGATATAGCCTACTATCATCTGAATTTAAATGCACCGCTTTTTTATAATGGAATCTTGCTTGGGCATAATTTTTCATTCGGTGATGGCAATGACCAATCGCTTCGTATATCACATCCTCAGGTCGTGATAATTCCAATACTTTTTCTAACGCTTCAATCGCTTCCTTATATTTTCGTAACCTTAAAAAAGCATCCCCCATATTACGATACGCGTAATCAAATTTTTCATCAATCACAATGGCGAATTGATAAGCGTCAATAGCCTTCTCATGCAATTTTAAACCCTGATAGGCTGCAGCTAAATTAAACCAAGCCAAAGCATTGTAGGGTTGTTCGTCAATGAGCTTTTGATGCAATCGAATACTTTCCTCGTTGCGCCCTGTAAAATCGGTCCAGAAACAAATTTTATATAAGGCTTCTTCGTTATTTGGTTCTCCCTCTAATACCAATTGCAAACAATCAAACACTTTGTCAAATGCTTCATGATCGTCATATACATCCGCTAATTCTAATAAAAGTTCGGTTCGTTCTTGACCAGTAAATAAATGCAGTGCTTCTTGTAACAACTCAATGGCCATTCCTGTTTGTTCCAATGCCATATAGGCATCTGTTTTTAAAATATACAAGTTCATGTCCTTATGATCATACAAGGATGCCGCATCTAATAATGAAAGTGCTTCTTTATAATTTCTGGTCGCCAAAAGCAGATCGGCTTTTTTAATCATTAATAATGCAGAAAATGGGTATTGGTTTAAAGCTAAATTAGCAGCTTCAATGGCTTCAGCCACTTCATCCTTCTCATCCAAATGTTCAATTATCTTTTCAAAGTCGTCCTCTTCGATGTAGGCATTGGCCCTCCCCAATATTAAATTTTGGTAACGTTGCATTAACTCCTGAATATCCCTAGCTTCCTCCTCTTCTTCGTGTGGATTAAACATAATAATGATTATTTACAGGTTAGTAAGGTATTGATTATCAATGTTTTAAAATATTATCGATCGATCAATCACTGCTCAAATAAATATACAAACAACCCCTTAATAATCAATAAATTATTGTTCACATAGCCCCTAAATAAAGGTTAAAAATATTTTTTATGCTGAAGTTTAAAAAATACTACCTTCGTAGACGAATGCGTATTCTAAAAAACATATTATTGGTGACTTGTTTAATAACTAGTTTAGTTATTTCAGGTAGCACGTATGCAAGTACCGTAATCACCACTACTTTAGAAACTAAAAAAGTAGAAGAGAAGTATTCCTTAAAAAACCTAGGAAGTATGGCACGCAAAACAGCGAGCTTTTATACTTTAAAATCAAGTTTAGAATTCAAAGGACTTAGCACCATAAGCAATAGTAGCAATGCCGCTTATTTAAAATATAACAAAGGAAATATCTCTTATGTAATTCCTTACCGTTATAAAGTGATCTTGCCAAGATTCAAAGCACCTACCCGCATACAACCTTAATATTTCAATTAAGTTCAGAATAGTATCTCAAGATAGAATTGCCACATTTGTACTTTATTCAGTGGCTTGCTTAATTTTCAATTTTACTTTTCCCTTCCTGTTACCTACTCTAATCAAGTATTTGGAATTCCGATTTATTAATTTGAAATTGATTCAATGTTATTGGACTAAGATCCAATAGGGTTGCAATGTATTTAATAACAGGGTTATTTTTATTGACAATGCTGTAGCCTAATACCAGTCCTTGCACTTCCTTAAAAGCAAATTCAAAAGTAGTCACGGAAGGTATTAAATCAGCTGCATAATAAACTTCATAAACAACCCCATCACTCAATTCCAGCTTTACTTTTTTGCAAGGATACCCAAGCAGGGTGATGGTATCGGTCGCGATTTCCTTCATAGAAATTAAAGTTGCCAAACTAGCAGGTGGATATATTATTTCTTGTAAATATTTATTGTTACCTACCTCCTTTGTAACAACCGCTTTATCCTGTTGAATATTAAAAATTAAAGTTTGCACCAACTGCGGTGTTGTTAATGTTGTTTTACATTGGTTCCCTTTGATCCAAACTTTTTTTGAACCAATATCCACCCATTCATTTTTTTGTTGCTGTTGAATATTAAATTTAATCGTACACTCCCCTAACACTTTGGCTTGTGCATGCGCAAAGTTGCTTACATATAAAACGCACACTATAAGGAGGATATGTTTAAAGTTCATTTACTGATATAAAAAAAGAGACCCTGCTTTAGAAGGTCTCTTTGTAAGTAAAAAATTATTTTTTAGTCTTATCTTTTAAGGTTTGTACCTTTTTTTGCGCATCTACCATTTGTTCGTATTTGCTTTGCCAATTACTTTTTTTCTTTGGCGTTTTTCTTTTCACATCAATTTCAGCTAATATTTTATCATGATTAATAATAACTTTTTGAATCACTAATTGCATTAATAAAGTAATGACGTTTGATACAGTATAATACCAGGTTAAGGCAGATGGCAATCCATTAAAAATGAAAAGTAACATGAACGGGAAAATATAGGGCATGTACTTTAAAGCAGGATTATCCTGTGTAGGTGTCATTGCCATATTATAAATCGACATCAAGAAACTTGTAAATACCGCCAATAAGGTAAATAAACTAATATGATTACCAAAGCCCAAAGGAACGGTAAATGGCAGTGTAAAAATTGAATCATAGCTCGATAAATCATGACTCCATAAAAAAGATTGACCCCTTAAGGAAATAGCTGAATTAAAGAAACTGTATAACGCAAAGAAAATTGGAATTTGTAACAAAGCTGGAATACACCCCCCTAAAGGGTTTACGCCTGCTTCTCTAAACAACTTCATCTGCTCCATCGCGAAACCTTGTTGGTCATCACCCAATTTTTTCTTGATCTCATCAAGTTCAGGCTTTAATACTTTCATTTTAGCACTACTCAAAAAGCTTGAATACGTCAAAGGAGAAGTGACTAATCTGATGAAAATGGTAAGTAAAAATATAACCCAACCGAAGTTTTTAACAAAGCCTGCAAAAAAATCAAATACAGGCATTAAAATATATTTATTTATAGGGCGAACAAAGGAATATAGGTCTCTTCCTAAGTTTACTATTTTCTCCATTTCAGGCGCTTGTGATTTTAATATTTGAAAATCATTAGGCCCATAATACAATGAAAAATCAATGTTCGCATTATCAGCGGTCAACTTTGTTTGCAATTGCGATTGCATGGTAGCTAAGCCATTGCTGCTATCAATTTTACGTTGCCAATCTACTTTACCTGAAACAAAGCCTTGTTTGTAAATAAGGGAAGTGGCGAAAAATTGCTGCACCAATCCAATCCATTGTACTGGTTTTTCAAATGTATGTGTTGTATTACTTGAAATATAATCAAACTCATTCCCTTCAGAAAAACAAATATTTGACATTTGACGCTCATACACTGAAGTACGTTCTTGTTGATAAGAATGAACATCCCACAAAAAATTAACTTGTTGGTTCGTAAACAAAGTTGTCGCTCCCTGTAATTGAATGGACCAATCTACATTGTACTTATTAGCTGCTAATGTAAATAAGTGACGAATCACCTTGCCATTAGGTGTTGTCCATACATACTCCAATTTTTGTACACCCTCTTTTGTAGGTAATACATTCACCGTTGGAAATAATACTTTATTAACTTGCGCAGTTTTATTGTCCCCTATATTAACAGCATAGTTCAAGGAACTACTATCCCCTAATTGTACCAGTTGCTTTTGATTATTGGTATACTTTTTTAATGTAACGCCAACTACTTGCCCCCCTTTGTTACTGAATTTCACTTTCACTAAATCGTTTTCCAATTCAGTGAATTGCTCTTGAACAGAATCTGCTATTATAGCAGCAGTTGCGCCACCAAGCTTTGCAGTATCGGAGATGATTGGATTTTTTGCAGCCGCCGCCTTAGCCGCTTCCGCTTTTAACATCATAACAGAGTCATCGAAATGCTTTTTGTACTCAGTCAATTCAGTTTGCTGCTTGTTGGTGTACCAGAAATAAGTAAAAAACAAGCCTGCTAACAATATAAACCCAATGATCGTATTTTTATCTGTGTTCATTTGTGAAATTTTAACCGTATTTAACGAGGGGCAAAGGTATCGTTTTTTTACAAATTTCGGCTGTATTTACCCCCCACCTGGTACAAGGCATTGGAAATTTGGCCTAAACTGCAATATTTGACTGCCTCCATTAATAGGGTGAAAATGTTTTCATTATTTATAGCTGCTTTTTGGAGCTTTTTTAGATGGGTTTCGGCCACAGATTGGTTTCTTTTTTTAAACGCTTCCACATGCTGTATTTGCCCATTTTGTTCAGCAGTGGAGGACCTGAAAATGGCTTGCTGATCGGCATTGTGTTTTTGTTCCTGATTCACAAAAGCATTTACTCCAATAATAGGAATTTCACCCGCGTGTTTTTTTGTTTCATATAATAAACTCTCTTCCTGAATTTTAGTACGCTGGTACATTCTTTCCATAGCACCCAACACACCGCCCCTATTATTAATTCTATCAAACTCGCGCATCACTGCATCTTCCACTAAATCAGTTAATTCTGTAATTAAGAAACTTCCTTGTTGGAAATTTTCAACTTTAGTAGTGCCTAATTCTTTATTAATAATTAATTGAATGGCTAGTGCACGCCTTACACTTTCTTCCGTCGGTGTGGTAATCGCTTCATCATATGCATTGGTGTGCAAACTATTGCACTGATCGTATATCGCATACAAGGCTTGCAACGTGGTTCTGATATCATTAAAATCAATTTCCTGCGCATGCAAACTTCGACCACTTGTTTGTATATGGTATTTTAATTTTTGAGAGCGCTCATTGGCATGATACTTATGTTTCATGGCGTTTGCCCAAATTCTTCGAGCCACTCTTCCAATAACCGCATATTCAGGATCCATCCCATTGCTAAAGAAAAAACTCAGGTTGGGAATAAAATCATCAATGGCAATCCCCCGATTCATAAAATATTCAACATAGGTAAAACCATTGGCTAAAGTAAATGCAAGCTGTGTAATTGGATTGGCGCCTGCTTCTGCAATATGATATCCAGAAATGGAGATACTATAAAAATGTTTGATTTTATTTTCGGCAAAATAAGCTTGTACATCCCCCATTAATCTTAAGGCAAAATCGGTTGAAAAAATACAAGTATTTTGTGCTTGATCTTCTTTTAAAATATCCGCTTGTAAGGTGCCTCTAATATTATGGAGCACTTCCTTTTTAATGTTTTCATAAACAGCAGGCGCCAATACTTGATCACCAGATACCCCCAATAATTTTAAGCCCAATCCATTATGCCATTCATTAAAATTTAATGATTTGTTTATATTGGAATAGGCAGGTAGGGCACCCACTTTAAAAAGTTGCTTAATCTTTTTATTAACTGTTGGCCATAATTTGTTCGCCGTAATATACTTTTCGCAGGCTTGGTCAATTGCGGTGTTAAAAAATTGTGCCATGAGTATGGGTGCAGGGCCATTGATGGTCATACTCACCGATGTACTAGCACTATTTAAATCTATGCCACTATATAATTTTTTTGCATCATCAATGGTGGCCACACTCACGCCGGCATTGCCAATTTTTCCAAAAACATCCAATCTTTTTTCTGGATCATGCCCATATAAAGTAACACTATCAAAGGCGGTTGAAAGTCGAATAGAGCTTTGCCCCTTACTTAAAAAATGAAACCGACTATTGGTTCTTTCAGGGCTACCTTCTCCTGCAAACATTCTGGTGGGATCCTCCGCTGTCTGTTTCAACTTAAATACACCTGCAGTGAATGGAAAATACCCTGGCAAGTTTTCCTTCAGATGCCATTCAGCAATATCTCCCCAATCCTTATACTTAGGTAATTGAATTTTTTGAATAACCGTTCCTGATTGCGTTTCAAAACTTAAAGCATGTTTTACTTTTTTTCCTTTGAGGTCCGTTTCTAAAAAAGGTTGCTGATAACTAGCCGCCTTTTCTGGCCATTGCGATATAAGCTGCTTTATCTCAGGCGCAATTTTTTGTTCAATAAGTGTATTCTCTTTTAAAATTTTCTTATCCTCTTTTAATGAAGCTACTTTTAGTACCTGCTGAAAACAATACCATTTTGATGCTAAAATTTTTTGATCTTCAATCCAATGATTATTTTTTTGAATCGCCTCCACAATTTCACCTAAATAATTATTTCGTTTATTTGGGATAGTGGGCGCTTTAACCACATTTTCATTATAAAGCGGCTCCCATGGAAGTGTCTGCCACTTAAGCTGATGTGTTTGAAATACTACCGCCGCCAAACAATTATACATTGCTTGCATACCAGGATCATTAAAATGCGAAGCAATAGTTCCAAAAATTGGCATACTACTTATATCACCAGCCCATTGATGGTGTGATCGTCGATATTGTTTACGCACATCTCTCACTGCATCCAAACCACCTGTTCGATCAAATTTATTGATGGCAATAATTTTTGCATAATCAATCATGTTGATTTTTTCCAATTGGGTGGGTGCGCCAAACTCGGGCGTCATAACATACATGGGAATGCTAACAAAATCAACAATGGTAGCATCATTTTGCCCCACCCCTGCGGTCTCTATAATAATACTATCAAATCCTGCAGCGATGCATAGTTCAATGATTGCATCCATTGAATTTGCGATAGAATTTTTATCCGACCTCGTAGCTAAGGAGCGCATATATACATTGGGATGATCAATGGCATTCATACGAATACGATCACCCAATAAAGCACCCCCCGTTTTTCGCTTAGTTGGATCTACGGAGATCACCGCAATGGTTTTTTGTGGATTGGCTAATAAAAAATATTGCACGATGCGATCGCAAACGGTTGATTTACCTGCACCACCTGTTCCCGTAAGTCCAATAATGGGAATGTTCTTCTTACTTTTTTTAACCGCTTTTTTAATGGGCCCATTTTGCAATAAAGTAATGGCCCTACTTAAATAACGCGGATCAATTTTTTTGGGGAAATTTAATTTGGGTAATTTATTTTTTGGAAAACTTTTTAATTCATAATTACAAAATCGAACTACCTCTTTAATCATTCCTTCAATACCCAATCGTAAACCATCCGCTGGTAAAAATATTTTTGAAATTCCTATCTTTTCTAATGCAGCTGCTTCTTTGGGTAAGATGGTACCACCGCCACCGCCCACAATGATAATGTGCTTGTACCCTGCATCATTCAGTAACTTTCTTACGTAAGTGAAAAATTCAATATGCCCTCCTTGATATGAGGTAATCGCGATTCCTTGTACATCTTCCTCAATAGCAGCCGTTACTATTTCAAGTGCCGATCGATTATGTCCAAAATGGATAATTTCAACGCCCTGTTCTTGCAAAATACGACGCATAATATTTATAGATGCATCATGACCATCAAACAAACTCGTGGAAGTGAGGATACGAATATTATTCATATCCCAAAGCTAACAAATGTTAGCAATATAACAAGCTAGCAATTACTTTTTTGCTTGGAGTTTAGCTGCTGCAATAAAATGAACAAATAAAGGTGCTGGATACTCCACCGTACTTTTTAACTCTGGATGGTATTGCACTCCAATAAAAAATGGATGATTGGGTAATTCTATAATTTCAACTAACCCTGTTGCAGGATTCACACCACTCGTTACCATCCCAGCATCCTGAAATGCTTTTATATAATCATTATTAAACTCATAACGATGACGGTGACGCTCACTTATTTCAGTGGTGCCATAAATTTTATAGGCCAAGGTATCCTTAGTAATCGTACATGGATAAGCCCCTAATCGCATGGTGCCTCCCATCATGGTAATTCGCTTTTGCTCCTCCATCATATTAATGACTGGAAATTGTGAAAGCGGATCCATTTCAACAGAATGCGCCCCTGCATATCCTAAAATATTTCGTGCAAATTCAATCACGGCCATTTGCATTCCTAAACAAATGCCAAAGAAGGGTAATTTATTTTCACGCGCATATTGCACTGCAATAATTTTTCCTTCAATACCCCTATTACCAAAACCTGGGGCAACTAATAAACCATCTAATCCCGATAATTGTGATTCTGCATTTTCAGCAGTGATATTTTCACTATGTACATTCACTACATTTACTTTCACTTCATTCATCGCACCTGCATGTATAAAGCTTTCTAGGATGGACTTATAGGCATCTTGTAGTTCAATATACTTACCAATTAATCCAATATTTACAGTCGCTTTTGGATGCTTTAATTTATCTAAAAAAATGTTCCATTTAGTTAAATCTGGTTCTTTAAAATTTTGAATATTTAATTTTTTCAATACAATTAAATCCAATTTTTCTTTTAACATTAACAAGGGCACTTCGTAAATAGTACTTGCGTCTAATGACTCAATTACATTCCCTGCTTTAACGTTACAGAATAAGGCAATTTTCTTTTTAATGTCATCATTTAATGGATGTTCTGTTCTACATACAATCACATCTGGATGTACGCCTGTTTCACTCAACATTCTAACACTATGTTGCGTCGGTTTTGTTTTTAATTCTTTCGCGGCATTTAAATAAGGAATTAAAGTTAAGTGCACCACCATCACATCATCCTCTGGCAACTCCCATTGAATTTGACGAACCGTTTCAATAAAAGGAGTGCTTTCAATATCACCCACTGTTCCGCCAATTTCCGTGATCACTACATCAAATTTTCCATCCTGGCCTAACAATAACATGCGACGCTTAATTTCATCGGTAATATGTGGAACAACTTGTACTGTTTTTCCTAAAAATTCGCCTGCTCTTTC